>JBMYQZ010000068.1:0-7901 GCA_049601855.1 Limisphaerales bacterium
CTGTGGGGCCGATCAGGACGGGTTTCCATTGTTGGGAGGCGATAGAGACGAGTCCGTCGTTTGGCCCTTCGGCTTCGGTGATGACTTCGCTGGCGGATTTCAACGGTCGGAAGACCTCGTGGCTGGCGCTGGACCAGGTGCTGTAGATGATGTCGTTGACGGCTTCACTGGCTTCCGCCTTTTCATTGAAGGCCTGACAGGCGGCGGTAGTGAGATCGTGAACGCCGTCGAGGTCGATGATCTTGCGAAAGGCGACGACCCAATCAGCGAGTCCGTTCTCCAACATGTAGTCGGCCATCGTGCTTCCCTTGTGCGGAGTGCCGATCGTGGTGAGGCTGTGGATCTTGTTGCTCATCCCATCCACGCCCACGATCATGTGCCGGGCATCAAGCCCGCCCATGCTGTGCGCGATGAGATCAACTTGTGCGGCCCCAGACTCAGCGAGGATGGCGTTGATCTGGTCGGCGAGTTGCTGGGCCCGGGTTTCGACGCCGGCAGCGAAACTGACCTTGGTGTGGAATACCTGGTGACCATCGGCTTCCAGGTGCGACTTGATTCCCTTGAAGTAATGACGGGAGTCGGCAAAGGAAATGCCGGTCGGCTTCAGGACCTTGGCAATGGACTCGCGCATCGCGTCGAAACGCGCGATGCCGCAGGCGAGCACGATGGGGCGTCGAATTGCCGGGAGGTCACTCATTCGTTGCGTTGGATGGCTCGTCCGGGTCGCGAGCCGAGATGTTTGTCGTTCTGGATCACGAGTTGTCCATTCACGAAGACGTAGCGAAAGCCGGTGGCGTATTGGTGCGGGTTCTCGAAGGTGGCGCGGTCTTGAACTTCGGCGGGATCGAAAATCACCAGGTCGGCATGGTGGCCAATGCGGATGGCGCCACGGTTCTTCAGCTGAAACATACGGGCCGGCAGCGTGGTCATCCGACGGACGGCATCTTCGAGTTTCAGTATTTTCAATTCCCGGACGTAACGGGCGAGGACGCGGGCGGCGTTGCCGTAGCCACGAGGGTGGGGGACGCCGCTGTTCATCTTGCGGATGGAACTGTCGGAAGCGAACATCGTGAAGGGGTTCTTTTGAAAATTGGCGAGGTCATCTTCGATCATCTTGTGGTAGACGCCGCTGGCGCCACCGGAGGAATGGATTTTGAGGATAAGCTCGATTTGGGAATCGAGGGAGTCGGAGCCGAGATGTTTCTCTGCGGCAGCGGGGATGCGCATGCCGTTGAGCTTCTTGTCCTGCGACCAGTAGGCGATTACTGCGTAGTTGTAATCTGGTTCGTCGCGTTCCTTCAGATGGTGTTTAAGGCGGGCAATGATCTCCGATTTCAGCTTCGGATCAGCAATGCGATCACGGAAATCGGCCCGGGAGCCTTCGCGATATTCCTGCGGGATGATGGAGCTGATCCCCGTGCTGGAGGCGGTGTACATGTATTGATCCTGCGTGATCAACAGGCCGCGATCGCGGGCGGCATCGAGTTTGGCGAGGATGTCGGTGGAGCGGTTCCAGTTGCGGCGACCGGAGGCCTTGATGTGGGACACGTGGGCGGGAATGCCGGCGGCTTCCGCGATCTGCAGAAGTTCATCGATCGCCCCGAGGATCTTGTCACCTTCGCTGCGCATATGGCTGACGTAGATGCCTCCGTGTTTGCCGACGGTCCGTGCGAGCGCGATGATCTCGTCAGTCTTGGCGAAGGTGCCGGGGAGATAGATCAATCCGGTGGAAAGTCCGACTGCGCCGTCGCGCATGGCCGCATCGACGTAGTCGCTCATCTTCTGAATCTCTTCCTTGGTGGGCGGACGCATGAACGAGCCGCCCATGGCACGCGATCGAATGGTGTTGTGTCCGATCAGCGTGGCGACATTCGCGCTGATCATGCGGTCTTCGAGGTCTTCGAAGTAATCGCCGATGTTCAGGCGGGAGCCTCCGCAATTGCCGAGCACGAGGGTGGTGACGCCCATTCGGAGAAAGTTGGTTGCGCCAGGTGAAGTCTGAACGTTTTCGGCGTGGGTGTGGACGTCGATGAATCCCGGCGTGACGGTCAGTCCAGCGAGATCAATCGTTTCTGTGTCCGCCGATTCGATGTTCCCGATTGCTGCAATATGACCGTTTCGGGAGATCGCGATGTCCGCCCGGTAGGCTTTTCGACCGCTGCCATCGACGATCGATCCATTCTTCAGGACCAGCTTGATGTCCGCCGCAGAGAGCTGATTGACGACGAGCAAAAGGAGGCAAAGGGTGCGCATTTCGAGGATAATACGGGATTTTAGGTAGCATCGCCAGACGAGACAAACTTGCGGATGGTCAGCGGTCTGCTTAGTTTGTACGCAGATGGACTCATCTGCAGCTACCGCATCCGATGCAGTGTCCAGTGCTCCCGGTCCGGAGGAGAAACATCTGTCGGCCGCGCTGGCCAAGCGCAGTGCTACGGATGTGGCGGATTGGGCTTCGAGTCACTGGCAGGTTGTTATTGGCGCGCTCGTTCTCATTCCCCTCGCGATTGTCGATTTCTGGCGTGGCTATGGCGGTGCGGTGGCCCCGCTCTACGTGACCCCGGTCCTATTGTCGCTCTGGTCGGAGAAACCCAAGTACTCGATCATCTTTGGCTACCTTGCGACTGCGCTGATTCTGGCCGGCTTCATGCAGAAGGGCGTGAGCAACGCCAACGAGTTGGAAATTGTGCAACGACTCTGCGGCTTGGCGCTGGTTTGGTTGGCGGCTTCGCTTTCACTTCAGCGCTGGCAACATGGTCGTTCGCTGGAACGCGGATATCACGAAATGGAGCAGGTCGTCGAAGTGCGGACGGAGGCCCTGGTTAAGGCCAATGCCAATCTCCAGCAGGAGATCGGCGATCGAGAGGATGTCGAATCGAACCTTCGCCAATTGTCCAATCATCTCATGACGGCGCAGGACCAGGAACGCCGCCGCATTGCGCGTGAGTTGCACGATAATTCGGGTCAGATCCTGTCGGCCATTTCCATGAATCTCACCCGCATCGAGCATCAGGTCGAAGAAGGTCCGCGCAAGGTGCAGGATTTGGTGGAGGACACGATTGTCTTGGTTGATCAAACGTCGCGTGAGATTCGGACGCTCTCTTACCTCCTGCATCCGCCGTTGTTGGAAGAGTCCGGGTTGATTGCGGCGATCAATTGGTTTGCCAAGGGGTTTTCCCAACGCAGTGGCATTGATGCCCGGGTGAAGGTGAGTGCGAGTTTTGAGCGGTTGGAACAGGACATCGAAATGACCCTTTTCCGCATCGTGCAGGAAGCGTTGACAAATATCTCGCGTCATTCGCTCAGCCCGTCCGCAAGAATCTCGTTGCAACAGAATCCGGGGGAAGTCGTGCTTCGCATCGAAGACGAAGGCCAGGGGATCCCTCCGGAGAAACTGGAGCGGGTGCATGGCAATGTCGCGGGCCTGGGCGTCGGCATCGCCGGAATCTGGGAGCGGGTCAAGCACGTCAAGGGCGAGCTTGAAATCATATCAAACAGCAACGGCACGACGATCCTGGTCGTCTTGCCAATCACGGAGATTGAATCATGAGCGCACTAAGACTGTTGGTAGCAGACGATCACGACGTGGTCCGCGCAGGGATGAAGTCCCTGCTGGAAGAAGAACCGGGCTGGGAAGTCGTTGCCGAAGCCGGTGACGGCCGCGAAGCCATCGAACGCGCCGAGGAACACAAGGTGGATGTCGCCATCCTCGATGTCACGATGCCGGAACTCAACGGCCTCGAAGCCGCCCGGCAGATCCGTCGCAACTGTCCCGAGACCGAAGTCTTGGTCATGACAGTCCACGAGACCGAACAGGTCGCCCAACAGGTGATGGAAGCCGGAGCGAAGGGTTACATCCTGAAATCCGACGCCGGCAAGGAACTCGTCGCCGCCGTCAAGAACGTGAGCAACCATCTTAAGTACGTCACCACCCGCGTGGCGCAGATGGTCCCCGACTCCAAGCTCAAGGAAGGCATGCAGGCGATCGACGCCGAAGACATCGGCACGCGGCTCACTCCGCGGGAGAAGGAAATTGTCCAACTGCTCGCCGAAGGCAAGAGCAACAAGGAAGCCGCCGCCACGTTGAACATCAGCGTGAAGACAGTGGAAACGCACCGGACGAACATCATGCGCAAACTGCGCTTCCACTCGATCGGTGAACTGGTTCGCTACGCGGTGAAGAACAACATCGTCGCCGCGTAACTCGCGACGAGAATCGAATTCACGAGTCCCGGTTGAAAGGCCGGGGCTTTTTTGTCGGGGCGTTGCGACGAGGGAACGCCGTCTGGCTGGCATCCGGCCTCAGTTCTGTTGCGGGCTGTTCAAACGGTCTCCTTCCGTGCCACAGGAAAGACTGTAGGCCGGAAGTCAGTAAGACCGGCAATGGTGCGATCCGCGATTTGAAGTTTGAATTTTCTTCCGACCGACTCCCTAATCCATCCGCCTGATTTGATACGATGAAATCCACTGATATCCGCTGCGTTGGTGCCGAACTCTATTTTCTGCCTGTCCATACCCGTGTGCCCTTGAAGTTTGGCAAGGAGACGGTCAGCTACGTCACCTGCGCGCGGGTGAAGATGACGGTGGAGGACAGCAACGGCAATCGTGGCATTGGTTGGGGAGAGACGCCGCTCAGCGTCACCTGGGTCTGGCCGAGCAGCATGGGTTATGAGGCACGGCATGGGGTGCTGAAGAACTTCTGTGTTCGTTTGGCGAAGGAATGGACGGAGTTCGATAGTTCCGGTCATCCGATCGAGCTGGGTAATGATTTCAACAAGCACGTGCTGCCGAAGTTGATGAAGGAGCTGAATCACGGGCGACCGGGAATGGAGCCGATGCCTTGGTTGGCGGCGTTGGTTTGCAATTCGCTCTTCGATATCGCCATGCATGATGCCTTCGGTCGTTTGGCCAAGCGTCCGATTTACAGCACTTACAACGCGGACTTCATGACGAAGACCCTGGCAGATCTGTTGGAACCGGCGGCCGACACGGACGTCAATTTCAAGGATCTGTATCCGAACGATTTCGTGACGCGTCAGCCGGTTTCCAAGCAGATCCGAGCGTGGCACCTGGTGGGTGGCGTGGACAAGTTGTCTCGCGATGAAGCCAGCGCCGATGATCCGGCGGACGGCTATCCGGTTTATTTGCCGGACTGGATCGAGGTGGATGGGCTCAAGTGCCTGAAGATCAAATTGCGCGGAACGGATTCGGACTGGGATTACGAACGACTGGTGAAGATTGGGCAGGTCGCGATTGAGAAAGACGTCGAGTGGTTGACCGCCGACTTCAACTGCACCGTGACCAACCCGGAATACGTGAACGAGATTCTCGACAAGCTTTGCCTCGAGCACCCGCGGATCTACGGAATGATGTTGTATGTCGAACAACCGTTTCCGTATGACTTGGAGAAGTATCGCATCGACGTGCACAGCGTGTCGGCCCGTAAACCGCTCTTCCTTGATGAGAGTGCGCACGACTGGGAACACGTTCGTCTCGGTCGCGAACTGGGTTGGACCGGTGTGGCGCTCAAGACCTGCAAGACGCAGACCGGCGCGATTCTCTCCGCCTGTTGGGCGAAGGCTCACGGCATGACCCTGATGGTTCAGGACCTGACGAATCCGATGCTGGCGCAGAATGCCCACTGTATGCTCGCGGCCCATGTTGGCACGATCATGGGAGTGGAGACGAATGCGATGCAGTTCTATCCCGAAGCTTCGAAGCCGGAACTGGCGATTCATCCCGGAATCCATCAACGCCGCGATGGCTGCGTGGATATCTCGACGCTGAGCGGCTATGGCTTCAGCTACTTCGAGGACCAGGTGAAGCGCGAGTTGCCGGAACCGGAAGTGGGCTATACTGCGTGAGTTCCGGTAAGGGACCGAACAAACCAGTCTTGTTCGTCGTTGAGGGACTGAACTCCCTTACGCTGAGCTTTTATTTCCTCTACATCTTCTTCTTCGCGCAACAGCGCTTTGGTTTCGACAACATGGACAACCTCCTGCTCGGAGGTTACGGCGGATTCATCTACATGCTCTCGTCGTATCTGTGTGGTCGCGTTGGCGGGCACATTGGACGAGGCAATTGTCTGACGATCGTTTTCACGATCATGCCGGTTCTGATGTGGGTCGGGGCGGGATTGGAATCCCAACTGGGGCACCTGATCGTTTTTTCTCTCGCCGTGGTGTGCATGGGCTTTGCCTGGGCGCCGTTGCAGGCGTTGGTTTGTCAAGGCGAGCCACCCGAACGCGTGCAGCGGATGGTCGGGATTTACAACGTCGTCTGGTCGAGCCTTTCCGCGGTCGGTTACTTCATCGGCGGGGCGATGTTTGAAGCGCGGGAGACGAGCATCTTTGAGGTGACGGCCGGAGTCTGCACGCTGCAGTTGCTCATCGTCCTCAGTATTCGGAGTTCACTAAGAGCTCCAGTCGCAACCGTAGCCGCAGATCCAGTCTCGGTGCCGGATGAAACCACGGTGCATATCTCGCCGAAGATTGCGCGGGCGTTTCTGGCCATGGCGTGGATTGCCAATCCCTTCGCATTTGTGGCCGTCAATGTGTGCACGCCGACAATTCCCACCATCGCGCAGCGGTTGGAACTGACGCCGACCTTGGCGGGAATCTTTTGTTCGGTGTGGATGTTCAGTCGGGCGATCGGTTTCGTGATCTGCTGGACCTGGGCTGGTTGGCATTACCGGCTTCGCTGGTTGTTGATCGGTTATCTGGTGATGGTCGTCACCTTTGCGCTGATCCTGACGGTTTCAGACCTGATCGTGCTGATCGTGGTGCAGGTGTTCTTCGGATTGTCGATGGGGCTGATTTACTACTCGTCGCTCTACTATTCGATGCATGTGGATACGGAAAGCCAGGGCGAGCATGGGGGGATTCACGAAGCGGTCATCGGTGCCGGAAATGCGGTTGGTCCGATGTTCGCCGCCGGGGCGATTTATCTTTTCCCGAAGCAACCCAACATCGGTGTCTGGGTGGTGACAGTGGCGCTTGCCGGCGGGTTCGCCTGGATCGTCAAGACCTGGCGAAAGGCCGGATAAGTTCCTTCATTCGATCGAACAAGGCGTCGGCGGCGGGAGGGGTGTAGTTCGGCGAGTGGGACAAGAAGATGAAATCAGGCGGGGTCTCCGATTGGAAATTGGGGCGTGAAATCACTTGCATCGGAATATCCGGTTCAGCTTCGAAGGGCAGCCTTTTGACATCGAGAAAGTCGCTCAGTTCTTCGGTGAAACCCGGTTCGAATCGTTTCATCTGCACGAAGCCGGAGGTCGTGGAGAAATCCTTCATGTGCAGCCATTGGACGTCGTCTTGCCACTGTGGATGAGTCACGTAGGTGAACTTGCCAATCCAACGTTGGGCCAGAGCATAGGCGATGAAGTTGCAATCGCTTACATGCCAGTTTTCGCGGCCCGTGGGCGGCCGACGTTTCTCGACGGGTTGAGCAAGTAGTTCCTCGGCGATGTAGAGGCAGGAGTTGTTGCCCAAGCCCATATCGGCATGGGCATCGATATGAATCACTTCAAAGGGTGCTCGAAGTTTGCCGGCCTTCAGCATGCGTCGCCAATGGAACCACACTTCGCGGTGGTGGTTGCAGGCGGCCCCTGGGACCGGTTGATTCAGCCCACACTGCTTCCGCAGGTAGTCCATTGCCACGTCAGTTGCATCGACGCGGTATTCCTTGTTGGATGGTCGGCCACGCGGTTCTTCGTCCGCGTAGAGAATGCGGTCGAGGAAGAAGTCCAGATCGATGTCGAGGACGCGCTGCATCTCAACCGTCAATTGACTTTATGAATGCGCTCCAGGTTTCATCCGGTTCCCAGATGGTGTGCAGGTCGCGAAGGGCTACCTCTTCGCAGACCTTGAGACTGCGGGTGCGGTAGAGAAACACGTAGGCGG
>JBMYQZ010000068.1:7911-12924 GCA_049601855.1 Limisphaerales bacterium
AGACCTTTTGGTCGCGGCATTCATCCATGATGGCGGTGAAGAGGTGGAAATCTTGGTTTCGTGGTGCTGCGAAATCCACCGGAATATGAACGTAGCGCTGTCCGTGTCCGGTGACGATGGATCCTTCGTTGGCAATCGCGTTGTCAGAAGTGGGGAGGGCGAGGTTGATGACGGTTTCGAATCCAGCATCTTGGAGCAGATCGAATTGTTCGATCGTTGGCTGACCGGCGGTCCCCAAGGAATCATCGATCTCCAGATAGTTGTCAATGCCGGCCAAGCCTTCGGCGCTCATGGGGACACCGTGATCCAATATCCTTCGGCGCAAAAGTCTGGAATCCCTGTCTTGCAGTCGATTGGTTCCGTGGCACGATGTCAATTGATGCGTGGATTGTTGATCTTCTCGTTGCTGCTACCCGGTCTTGTCGGTGCGAATGACGCCGAGTCGATTATCCGCAAAGCCGTTCCCTATTTGGAATCCAACGGCGTGATGTGGATGCAGGAGCGGAAGTGTGTTTCCTGTCACCAGATCACTTCGATGCTGTGGGGATTGAACGAAACGGCGCAAACCGAAATCGGCTTTGATCGGAAGAAACTGGAGGAATGGAGAAAGTGGGCGGCGGAGAAAATGGCGGCGATGGAAAAGGATCCGAAGAAGAAGCCACCGGTCGACAACATCGTGAAGCTCATGGCGGGGAATTATGCGTCCAAGGAATTCTCAGAGTTTGCGAATTGGACCACCAAGCAAACGACCAACGATCATTGGAAGGCGGGAGGACAATTGCCGCGCCAGAAACGTCCCGCGCGGGAGACCGATGAAGTGACAACGATGTGGGCGATCTTCGCGCTGACTCCGGTGAGCAAGGAAGACAAGAAACTCAAGGCAACCATTCGCAAGGCGCGGGCCTGGGTGACAGAGGGGAAACCCGCGGTTAGCACGGAGTGGCGGGTTGTCAGTGCCTTGACGAGCAGGGGGAAGAAACAGCGAAGCCAACGGATCAAGCAACTTCTCGATTGGCAGAACGATGATGGTGGTTGGGGATGGATCGGAGGGAAGGTGAGTGATGCCTTGGCGACGGGATTGGCCCTCTACGGTCTTGCGCAGTCTGGGATTTCGGATACGGAAGCCGCCGTTGAGCGCGCGCGAGGTTATCTTGCTGGGAGCCAACGGGAAGATGGATCTTGGAAGGTTCCCTCGACGAAGACGGCGAACAAGGGAGAGCCCAATCCGATTTCCAACTATTGGGGGACGGCGTGGGCGGTCATTGGACTGGCGTCGGCCCTTGATCGGTGATCGATCGTGGCGAGCGTATGTGAACAGGTAGAGGGGGTGTTTCATGGGGCAGGAGTATTGGAGGCAGAAGAATCGAAGATTCTGAGATCTTCCGGCCCATTATTTTCCTGCCTTAACCCGATATGGTCGCAATGATGTGCGGATGTCAAACGTAGGTCACCGTTTCCTGGTTCTCGCACTCTCCGCCCTGATCCCGCTCATCGCTGCTGCGGAGCGCCCGAATGTGATCGTGATTGTGGCCGATGATCTCGGCTACGCGGACTTGAGCTTCCTGCGGCAGTCGCCGAAGGATGTGCACACGCCGGCAATCGACCGATTGCGGAAGGAGGGGACGTATTTCAGTAATGCCTACTCGACGAGTCCGATTTGTAGTCCGTCGCGGTGTGGATTGATTACCGGGCGGTATCAGCAGCGGTGGGGAAACTACTGGTACGGACAGGGAGGATTGCCGAAGAGTCAGCTGACGATTCCGCAGGCGCTGAAGAAGCTCGGATACTTTACGAAGAAGATCGGCAAGACTCATCTAAATGGCGGCGAGGCGCAGCATCCGCTGGATCATGGTTTTGATGAGAACCTGGGATTCATTCATCATACTTGGGATTACATCCGGTTGAGCCAGAAGGATCTTGATGCGTATAAGAAACGGGCGGCCGGGAAGTCATTGGGGATTCTTTGTGTTGGGCCGTTGGAACGCGGGCGAGGGGAGGTGGCTTCGTACGATGATGGATTCACCACCGAGATCTTCACGGAGGAAGCGGTGAAGACGATCAAGCGTGAGAGCGACAAGCCGTTCTTCATCGAGCTGGAATACAACGCGGTGCATATGCCGACCTACATTGCCGATCCGGACTATGCTCGGAAGGCCGGTTACGAACAGCCGGTCTGGGATCGCGAGGCGGCGAAATGGGAGTTTCCGTTCTGGGATCCGCGGGACATGACCTGGACTGTCTGGCACAAGAAGTGGGGGCATCTGGGTGAGGTTGATGCCTTGGGTCGCAAGCGATACCTGGCCAACTTGATGGCCTTGGATGACGGCATTCGGAAGATTCTCAATACGCTCGACGAGACGGGCAAGCGCAAGAATACGATCGTGATCTTCCTATCGGACAACGGCGGCACAATCAACACCTACGCGAACAACACGCCGCTGCGCGGTTACAAGTACATGTTCGGCGAAGGTGGCGTGCGGATCCCGATGATTGTGTCATGGCCTGGTCACCTGCCGCAGGGCGAGACGAACGATGGGCTGAGTTCCGGAATGGACGTGTTTCCGACGATCATGAAGCTCGTGGGCGGAAAGGCTCCGGCGAACCTGGACGGCAAGAATCTGTTCTCGGCGGGCAAACACGGTTTCCTCTGTTTCACTGATGGCAAGCAGACCTGGAGCATTCGGCAGGGGGATTGGAAACTGATCCGTTCGCCCGGTTGGGATCATACGAACTATCGGCTGAGGAAGGACAACATTGCCGTGAAGGCGGAGAACTACGTTTATCCGGCCGGACTTCAGCTCTTCAATTTGAAGGAGGACATTGGCGAGACGAAGAATCTGGCGGGGCGATATCCGCAGCGCGTGGCGACCATGCGTAAGTTGTATGATGGCTGGCGGTCGAAAATGGGTAAGCCGGTTCGCGGGAAGAAACAGAAGAAGAAGTGATCTGGCTTACGCCGGATTCTACCGAGGCTTGGCTTGTCTTCGGGGTCGTGCCACAACTCCGCGCATGATCTCACGTGTTCTCTGTTTGCTGTTGTTGATCGGTCTTGGTCAGAAGATTTCCGCAGCGGATCGGCCCAATATCCTGTTCATGATCGCGGACGATGCTTCGCGGGACAGTTTCGGGGCTTACGGCGCGACGTATGTGAAGACGCCCAATTTTGACAAGCTGGCGAAGGAAGGGGTGCTGTTTTCGCAAGCTTACAACTGCAACCCGAAATGTGCGCCGGCGCGGGCGTGTTTGTTGACCGGGCGCTACTCGTGGCAGTTGGAAGAGGCGTGCAATCACAACCCGTTCCTGTCTGCAAAGTGGAAGTTCTATCCGTTCTTGCTGGAGGAGAGCGGGTATTTCATGGGGTTCACGGGCAAGGGCTGGGGGCCAGGGGTTTGGCGGGACGTGGACAGTGGGAGGACCAAGTTCGCGAAGACGAATCCCGCCGGTCGGCCGTACCAAACGAAGAAACTGAAGCCGCCGTACAAAGGGATTGCGAATGTGGATTATGCCGGCAACTTCGCGGAATTCCTGAAGGCGCGTCCGAAAGGGAAACCATTCTGTTTTTGGCTCGGCACGAAGGAGCCCCATCGGGGATACGGGAAGGACAATTGGAAATTGGACGGTCGGAATCTAAAGGACGTGACCGTGCCGGCCTATTATCCCGACAACGAGACGATTCGCGGTGACCTCGCGGACTATGCGATCGAGGTGGAGTGGTATGACAAGCACATCGGGCGAGCTCTGAAGCACTTGAAGGACGCGGGAGAACTCGACAACACGATCATCATCGCGACCTCGGATCATGGGATGCCGTTTCCGCGGGTTAAGGGGCAGATCTATGACGACGGGTTTCACATTCCCTTCGCAGTTCGCTGGGGGAACAAGATCAAGGCCGGTCGAGTGGTGACAGACTTTATCACTTTTCCTGATCTCGCACCGACGTTACTCGAGATAGCAGGGATGAAACGGCATTCGCAG
The DNA here is from genome assembly GCA_049601855.1 of Limisphaerales bacterium. Taxonomy (GTDB): domain Bacteria; phylum Verrucomicrobiota; class Verrucomicrobiia; order Limisphaerales; family JAYPXF01. The sequence continues at coordinate 11,887 of JBMYQZ010000068.1, forward strand.
ATGACGGGGAAGAGCTTTCTGCCGCAGTTGTTGGCGAAGAAGTCGGGACGGATCGACGAGTTTCGCGATCACACCTTGTTGGGCAAGGAACGGCACGACATCGGGCGCAACGACGGCGACCAAATGTCCGTAGCCTATCCGGCTCGGGCGATTCGGAATGATCGCTTCCTTTATGTCCGCAACTTCAAACCGAATCGCTGGCCGGGTGGAGATCCGCAATACGGTTTATTGAACTGCGATGGTTCACCGACGAAGTCGTACCTTACCGGCTTGTCGGCTGGTGATGCGGACTATCCGTTTTACCTGATGGCATTCGGTAAACGCCCGGGTGAGGAGTTGTTCGACATGCGGAAGGATCCGGATTGTGTGAAGAACCTCGCGAACGATCCGGCTTACGCGAAGACGAAGGCGCGGCTTTGGAAACAACTGGAATCCGAGTTGAAGGCACAGGGTGATCCGCGGGTGCTGGGGCAGGGGGATATTTTTGACGACTATCCGAACTGTCGCGTTGATCGGCAGCAAAAGCTCTACGGGGCACCGAACTGGGATCCGGTGAAGCTGTTTGAAGCCAAATACGGGAAATGATCAGTGACCTTCTTCGGCCTTTTTCTGGCCACCTTTCAGACTGGCAAGATAGGCAACGATGTCGCGCAGATCGTTCGGAGGCAGGGCGGCTCCGATGGGTGGCATCGCTGATACCGGCGGAGTTTTCTCGGCGATTCCATCCTTCTTCACCGTGACGTTCTTGCCGTCCGGGGCGATGAGGTAATAGGCGGTCTTGTCCTCCTTCATCAGGCGACCAGAGAACATGGAGTCATCCTTCATGATAGCGGTGATGCTCGAGAAGCCTTCAGTGATGACGGCGTTCGGGTCGTAGACAGATTGGAGCAACTGGGCGTGGGTGAGGCGTTTCCTGACGCCGTCAAGAGCGGGCCCTTGCGTTCCGCCGTTGTCCTTCACCTTGTGACACTGGAGACAGGCACCGTGGTTTTCGAAGACGAATTTGCCGCGCTTGATATCGCCGCCGGTTTGGCTCAA
>JBMYQZ010000069.1:0-12789 GCA_049601855.1 Limisphaerales bacterium
GCCCGTCATACATGCCGGCAAACGCCGCCTTGCCCTGTAACCCGGATCGCTCGACCCGCACCTTGCCACCGGTCAGATCAAACAAGGACTGTTCGGTCTCTTCACGAATTGCTGCCGTCCCGTGTTCCACGATCAGCGTCGTCCCCTTGTCGTCGTCACGGTAGCCCGTTCCCGCCAGTACGTTAGCAACGAGGAACACCATTTCCGCCTCCTTCAATCTCTCCAGGGTTCCGGTTGCCTCGTTTTCCACGATCGGTTTCAGGCCGTGCGCAAACAGGCACCCAGAGAACAGATCCAGCGCATGGAGCTGGAGCAGACGCTGGGCGCTGCGTTGCCCGACCATGTTTACCTTGAAGTCATGCCACATGTCGTCGAACAGGTAATACTGTCCGACCGCCAACCCATTGCGGGTGGTAAAGACCTTCGGTCGAAGATCCGCCGCAGCGGTTCGACCGACTCGCGCCGCCCGCAGCTCAAACTTCGAAGGCGCATAACGCATCAGGTTGCCGTAAGTCCAACCCATCGGATGCTGTCGGCCCAGCGCTGGCTCTGGTGGTGAATCGTATCCCGGGATTGCCCGCTTGACGTCACCGGCCGCCCACGCTCGCCAGTCACCCAGCAATCTGCGATAGGCCGGTTTGCACTTGCGTTGGTTCCGCTCGCAAAGAGCCTTCCAATGTTCCACAAACTCCCGCGGCAGATGTACGAGACCGCCTACCTCGTAGTAACCCGGCCCGGCCTTCGCCTTGTTCACCACGCATCTCCAATCATGGGTGTAACGGTAGTCGGTGAACTGCGTCTGCAGTCGCTTGGCCGACCACCCTTGCCGTCCCTGGTGCATGGCTGCCACCTTCTTGGCGCCGGCACGGATGCTCCGGGCTTCAGCGATGAACTCGAAGGCCGCGAGCTTGTCCATCACGTCTTCCCGCACTTCCAGCGGCAACCGGGCGAACTCCTCCAGATCCTCCGTGGGCACCATGTAATAGGTCTCCCGGGTGGCAAGATTGGCGGCTTCGGTGGTCATCGTGCTCAGGCTTTCGTTCCCTTCCGCTGGGCCGCTTTCATGTAGCGGGTGAACTCGGCGAACTCTTCAAAGACCTGCGCCTTCGCCGACACCGGCATGATGTTGATCAACTGCTGTTGCCGCAGTTCCTGCATTCGCGTCACGAAGGCCAACCCCGCCTGTTCGGCGGCCTGACGCTTGAGAGTGGCTTTGGATGGCTTCGGTTGACCCTTCGCCTCGCGCTGTTTCAGCTCCGCCTTCCATGACAGTTGGTTGGCCGAACGACCGTCAATGCGGCTCTCGACTCGCTGCCGGATCTTTGCCGCCCGCCCGTCCAGCTGTTCCCCCGGCAACAACAACACCTGGTGCAGTGGCAACCCGCCGTGTTTGCTCTCCGGTTTGAGCTTCAGCACCTGGCAAAGGTTTTTGGCCGTATCAATCCACCGGTAAGCCGTCCGCTGGGGAACCTCCGGGCAATGCTGGTCCAGCCACGGCAGAAATTCCCCGTGCTTGGTGGTCCGTTGCTTCTCCCAGAGCAGCAGGCCGCAGGCGGCCACCTGCAAGAGCGCGCCGTTGGCGGCTTGCACCGCCCGTTGATAGGCCTCGGTGATGACCGCCGCCGTATCCTTGTCCAATTGAGTCTCCGTTGTTTGTAGTTTGTCCATAGATTCATTTGATCACCCGTCGCATGAGGAAGCGGGCCACGCTCGCCGTCGCGATGCGCCGAATGGCGTTCACACCCTGGTGTTTGACCGGTTGTCCGACCTGTTCCAAGGCGCCTTCGCGCAACAGGTTGGTCACGTGCGATTGAGAGCAGAAGAGCCGGGCCATCAACTCCGTGCTGGTGACCGTCGGGCGGTTGGCTGGCAGTATGGATCGGACCACGGCGCGGGCCGTCTCCGAGGACGACTCCGATCCTTCGTTACTCCTCTGCCGTTCCAACAGCCAGAGAAAACTGGTTTGCCAGATGCGCACCTCCATCCTGCGCGTGTCCGGGGTGGAGATATCAAAACTCCACTTGAGCCGCCCGGCTTCAATCAGGTTGAGGACACCGTCCACCGAAGCCCGCAGGACAACCGCGCAGAATTCAATGGGCAGCAACGGGTGGTTCTCCGGCACCGATACCAATGCCCGCTGCCGCAGCCTCGACGAGTCCATGTCAACCACGGGACCTCCGCCGTTTTGCCCCACCAGCCTTGCGACCCCGGTGCCGCGAAGCTTTTCGCGTCAGGCGAAAGCGAAACTCTTCAAAACGACATTCCGCGCGCTCCAATAGTTCGGCCTGACGCAAAAACTCGCGACCTTCTGATTCATCGCCGCAGAATGCTGCGAGTCCACGGTATAAAGAAACTCGCCGACGAACGGGTGCGCTTTCCGCGTGCTCCAAACAGAAATCCAATACCGCCTGCATCTCCTTGCTACGCCTCAAAGTCCACCTCCGCTCTGTTTTGAGGGCTTTTCCGCAACTCCCAGCAATGATCGGTTGTAATTCTGCGAACCATGCGATAATGTTACGGAGAAGTTCGCAGAATGTAGCGAATCGTCAAGTGGAAACATCGCACAAATTTGCCGAAAGATTGCGAGCTCGCCGCAACCGCCTGAATCTGAGTCAGGATGAGTTGGCGGAACTCGCCAAAGTCTCACCCCGCAGCATCTTCGCGTGGGAGAAGGGGCAGAACATGCCCAATAGTAACAAGCTGCGTCAGTTGTCCGATGCACTGAACTGCCGACAGGATTGGCTGCTCGGAAACTTCGATGATCCGGCGCTCGATGATCCCAATCAAAATCCCGTCGCCGCCAAGTGCCGCGAATACCTGGAGCAGTTTCTCGAGCAATGCGGTACCGACGAAAGCCGCCTCCACTGGACCCTGATCGAACTCCGCAAGAATCTCCCGTTGAATCAGTGGGATGATCTGCCTGCGGCCGCCCCCTCCTCCGCGCCGAATTCTTCTGATCAATCGGTTGATGAGATTGCGACCAGCGCAGCCAAGTCAGCCATCGCTACTTTGGAACCGCCAAGAGAATGAGCTCGCACCTCCGCTGCGAAGCGGCTAGGGCTCCAACGCAGTTGGCGCCCTCAGTTCCACGCGGCCTTGGTCCAGTTCACCCGCGGCAGCTTGGGCCTTCTCCTCGGGTGGGATTGATTCAGAATCATCTTGGCGGAAACTTCCAACTGCCGAGCCCAACGCCGAAACTTCATCGCTAGCCGAATGCGCTCGAAGGGCTTCAGCTCAGCAATCAGGGGTTCCAGCTCCGGTTCCAGCATTACTTTCACCACCACCTGAACCTTCGGTGGATCCACGGCTTCGTATTCCTTTACCTTGAACTCGTACTTTGGACCCTCCAGATGAGACGCGCCAGTTTTTGGGGCAGCTTCCTGATCTTCCGGATCGGCCAACTTTCCCGACTTTATCTTGGGCGCCGGCTTCGGCGTCCAAGTCTTCGGCACTGCCTTGGGCTTCGGTTGGCGGGGCTTTTTCGGAGTCTTGGAACCGGCGTCATCAAACGGAAGTTCATTGTGCTTCACTGCGTCTTGTTTCCTCAGGCCGGCTGAGCGACGGTTTCGGCAGAGGGCCTTTAGGATCTCGCCGCCAGCTTTGGCAACGTCTCCAAGCTATCAGTGAGGATGGGACATACCATGACCAAGTGAACAACTTGGGACGTCGCAATTCCGCGCGCGAATTTGATTCAAGTTGTGGCTGCTGGCGGAAGCTCGCCGCCCTGCTCGTCATCTTGGCTCTGTAGCGCCATCGAAAGCTCTGCCCCGGCAATCCAACCGATCGCAGGTCGATTCAGGATCAACCGTTGAGACGCAGATCCGCCAATGCTCAGGTCGCTGGTTCATGAAAACCAAACACCTCGGCGATTTGTTGTCGGACTTCCTGGATTACCGCCGCTCGCTCAACCAATCGCCTCTGACCTGCCGGATCTCCCGGATCATTGTGAACCGCTTTCTCGCATGGATGGATCACAAGTTTGAAGTCCGCACAACCGAGCAACTCAAAGCCAAACACCTCGAAGCCTGGCACCGGGATCTGGGCCGTCGGAATGGGCACTGGGGCAGACCACTTCAACCGGTGACCATCAACAAGAACATCGAGAGCGTGCGTGTGTTCCTTGGATGGTTGGCCAAGCGCCAATACCTCCCGCTCCACCTCCGCGAACGGTTGGAATACGTGAAGGTACCTGATCTCCTTCCAAAGAGCGTGCTGAACCACGATCAGGTGCGGACGATGCTGGAGAACGTCGACACCTCCACCTTGGCCGGGCGCCGAGACCGCACCATGCTCGAACTGCTCTACTCCTCGGGCATCCGAGCAGCGGAAATCCTCGGACTGAATCTCACCGACCTCGATCTTCCGCGCCGGACGGCCATCGTGCTTGGCAAGGGCAGCAAGCAGCGGGTGGTCCCGCTGGGATTGACCGCTACCCGACAACTTGACGATTACCTGCTGACCGTCCGCCCGTTTCTGCTGCCGCAGGGCTCCGCTGAATCCGCCGTCTTTCTTGATCGCACGGGCCGCCGATTCCCTTATCACAGCCTCAACCGGATGGTGGCCCGCAACGCCAAGGTTCTAAAACTCCCGTTCGCGGTTACGCCTCATACCTTCCGTCGGAGTTGCACTACCGAACTGATCCGCGCGGGCGCCAACCTCTACCACGTGAAGGACATCCTCGGACACGCCACGCTGGAAACCCTCAAGCAATACACCCGGCTCAACATCGGGGACCTGCAGAAGACTCATGCCGCCTGTCACCCCCGAGAGAGGGAAGCCTTGTGACACCCGTTTTTCGGCTCGCAAGTCCAAGGTTCCAGCGTAGCATCCCTCCATGAGGGAGGCTGGACCGGCACCTATCTTTGTCAGGCTTTTCGCGGCCGCTGTCGGCGGTGCCCTCGGCGCGCGACTGGACTCGCGTGGCTGCGCGTTCGTCCTCATTTTCCACACAAAAACAGGCATCTCTGGCGCCGTAGTCATTGCAGTAGAATTCGGCCACCGTTTTTACAATTCCGGCGATGGAAGGTGGTTGAATCGGGATCCGATTGGTGAAAATGGAGGGTTGAACGTTTACGGTTTCGTCCTCAATACGCCTCTGAATCTTTCGGATGTTCTTGGGCTGGATATCTGGATACTCAAGGACTGTAGTGGACTGATAAAGCACAGATGGATCGTTGGGACAAATCCAGACGGAACTTATTGGTCTGCAGATTTCGTACCGACAGCTGATAGCTACATCCGCCGTGTCAATTGTCCCGGACAAATCAACTTTACAAAGAATGAGACTGTTGTCACGCCAGGGACGTCTGGCTATTGCATAGAGGAACATCTTCCTGGCCCTCCGGGTGACTCTAAGATTCTGAAAGATCTTGCTAAGAAGTTGGCAGCCGACAAGAGCAAGTATCCGAGATACCGAGCCGGGACTTATGATTGCCGACACTGGGCATGCAGCATTTATAATAAAGGGGTGAATTTGCAGAAATTGCGGAAGATGTTTGAAGAGGAGAAGAAAAGAAAGAAAAAGGGAATACACAAAAGGCATTGAAGTCAGGAATGGACAAGGACGGATATGAAGTTGCAGGCCATTCAGTTCATTCGCCGTAGATCAATTGTTTATCTACTGGCGTTGATCGCAACTGTGGTTGTTCTTTTCAAGGCAGATCGTCGCATCGGCAAAAATACGGCGTTGCTGAGTGAGGTGAGATATCTCAATGCCGCCATGGAGGCTTACAAAGAGAATGAAATCGTGTTTCGCAGTTCTTTGACAACTGAGAAACACATTGGGCATAGAAGGGGGTATCTGCTAGTGACCAACATCCCTACGAGTCACTCTGGGAAAGTCACGTGTCTGTTGTGGACCAACAGTGTTGCAGCGCCCGATGTGATTTACATGTCCATTCACGGAGATTATGCATTGTATGATGCAGAACAGAATCGACATTCTCCGGTTGTGGCACCAGATCTGCACAATGTTCCGTTCTCTTGGTATCTTGCGAAGCATCTGAAATAGTTCTAACATTCCACCTCACAATCTCCCTTCACCGGACCGAGGCATCCTGTTCTGCGGCAGCGACGACAGGAGCAAGTCAACGCATGCCCCGAATAGCGACACGACCGACGCGAAGATCCCAGAAAGGTGCTCGCCGACGTGTGCGAGCATCTGAAGAACGCCATGCTGGATTCTTTGCACCAAGATCCGGCCACCGTTTTTACAATTCCGACACCGGGAGGTGGTTGAATCGGGATCCGATTGGAGAGCTGGGAGGAGATAATCTTTACGCGTTTGTTGATAATGATCCGATCGCTTTTGTTGATCTTCTGGGCCTGGATATTTGCATCATTCAGAGTGGCTCGTTTCCCTACCATCAATGGGTGATCGGGAAGAATCCTGATGGCACGTACTGGGACTCCGACTTTGGTCCGGCTAGCGGTGGGTGGGGCATATCTTGCCCTGGGAAAGTAAGCTTCAATGAAAAATCGGGATTTGATCCCGACGATCTTCCCGATGGCTCCAAGATTGTTAAGTGCGTGGTCACATCTCCCGAAACCGATGCTAAGGTTAGAGAAGAAGCCAAGAAACGAGCCAATGCCAAGAAGCAACCGAAGTATGATCTGTGTGGCTACAGCTGCTGGAACTATGCTTCTGAAATCATTTGGTATGCTCGTTACTTGAAGATGAAGAAGCTTCTTGAAGAGGCAGAGAAAAAAGAGGAGGAGAAGAAGCAAACTCCACAAACAAAATTCCAAGCGAATTAACACACTCGATGATGGCCAAGCTCATTGTAGGAGGCTTTATCGCGCTACTTGTAGTGGGCCTCCTGTTCTTTGGACGTCAGTTTCTAATCGTGAACAATGTTCGGTCTCTTCTCCATGCCGACGTAATCGAACTCAAAGCCATACACAAACAGTGGCTGAAGGAAGGAAGACCAACCGGATCCAGTATGACGAATTTCATGGCTGGCCGACGGACTGAGTTAGTGACTCGAAGCGAGCTGTTTACCAATCGATCAGGTTTGGTGTCGACGGGACTCTTGGCAAATACCCACTGTCGTTCCAGCACGAACGGCCTGCTTGTGATAACTCATGACGAAAAACTCTTCTGGGTTAAGCAGCAGGATATTTGGGAGATCGACGAATCGATATTTGATGCTGGACTGATCTTCTCCGCTGACGAATTGCAGTTTCTGAAATGAGAAGAAACAAGAACGCCAACTCGCTAAAGCTCGGAGGTAATTGAAGGGGCAATGAGCGGTCAGGTTGGCAGGAGGCCGGAGCGCCCGCGGCGAGGCGGGTAGGTCACGTTGGTCACTTGAACTGCAGCTGCGTCCTTGGCGCTAACGCGACCTTCCGATAAACTCGGCAAATGAGTCCGACGGTAACGATTCGATCCACCAGAAGGTTCAGTCGCCGTCACTTCCGCGTCCGAACACCCCGGGAATCCTGTCATCACAGATCGCCACCAATAACCGGCCACCGTTTTTACAATCCCGACTCCGGGAGGTGGTTGAATCGCGATCCGAGTGAGGAAAGAGGCGGGTTGAATCTCTGTGCATTCGTGTTCAATAACCCTATGGGAGCAATTGATCCAGATGGTCAAGTTCCTTGGCTGTTCGTGGCCGGTTTAACCAAAGCCACATATCATTTCGTTCTTGCGTGCTATTATTGCGCAAAGGCCAACCAATGCAAAAATGCTGCTCAGGATGCAATAAATAGAGCAGCAGCGCAGTTTTCGGATCTTCAAGATTTGATGGATTGGCTCAGGACAGCAAAGCCGGGAACAGAGTGCGGTCCCCTTGCTGCCCAATGTGCACAGCAATCTCTTCAATTCACCGTCTGGCTGATGGGGAGTGTTGTCTTGAAATATGGTGTAAAAATCACGGTCATCAAGTAGCGGGAACACGCTGATGATGGAATCAAGGAAGATTCGTATCATTGTTCTGACTATAGGAATGATGTTACTGTTACCACCGTTGGTCCACCTGGTGCAGCCCCCGAAAACCGTGGTGATTGAAAAGTTAGTCCGGACGGCCAATGACCTGCCCCCAATGATTGGATAGTCGGACGTAGAGGAATCTGCTATCCAGAAGTCCGCTTGGTTGTGGCCGCATGGCGTCGTAGATGCTCGATCGGAGACAGTCCGCCCAACGCGCTATGCGGCCGGTGTTCGTTGTAGTCCTTACGCCAACGCTCCAACTTCTGTCGAGCGTCTTCCAACGTAAAGAAGATCTCTGTGTTCAGACATTCATCGCGCAGCTTACCGTTGAAGCTTTCGATGTAGCCGTTTTCCGTCGGCTTACCTGGCCGGATGAAGTCCAGCTTCACCCCGTGCTGATACGCCCAGGTATCCAGTTTCCGGCTACAGAACTCGGTGCCATTGTCCACCGTGATGGCATGCGGCAGCCCTCGGAACAAACGCAGCCCTTCCAGGCTTTCGACCACTTCACCGCCACTGAAGGAATGGCGCGCCTCCAATAACGGACATTCACGACTGAATTGGTCGACTATCGTCAGGATCCGGACCATCTGCCCGTTGACCAACCGCTCGGCCATGAAGTCCATGGACCAGCGTTCATTGGGCAGCTCGGCCTGAGCCAAGGGAACTCGTGGTTGTGTTGCCCGCTTCTGGCGCCCTTTAGTGCGAACGATCAGGTTCTCCTCCCGGTAGATCCGGTACACCCGCTTGGCATTCACTTCCCAGCCTTCCCGACGAAGCAGTATCGTCAATCGACGATAACCGTAACGCACCCGCACCGCGGCCAACTCCTTAAGCCGCAGTGTGAGAGCTCGGTTGTCTCGGGGCTTTCCACGGTAGTAGTAGGTCGACTCTCTCAGTCGCATCAGCCCGCACGCCCGTCGACAGGAGATCTCGAACTGCTCCTTCGTCCACTCCACCAAGGCTCGCTTGCGCACGGGCTTCAGACTTTTTTTGAAAGCACCTCCTGGAGGATGTGCTTGTCCAGTGACAGATCGGCCACCAGTTTCTTCAACCGTTGGTTCTCTTCCTCCAACTGGCGCAGCTTGCTCAGCTCGCTGACTCCCATGCCGGCAAACTTCTTACGCCATTGGTAGAAGCTCGCCTCACTCACCCCCATCTCGCGGCAGACTACCGTTGCCTTTTCACCGCCATCCACCCGCTTCAGGGCGTAGACGATCTGTTCGTTGCTGTATCGCTTCTTCTTCATTGCTCGGACCTTTCTTTCAGGGATCTTCCCAAGCAAATTCCTCTATCCGCTGCCTGTCCAGTTTTTCGGGAGCAGGTCACACCATCGGATCACGGATTGGTACCTGGACAGGAAAATAGAGGGAACCCAAGATGGGGCCGAGATAGTTGCGTTGGTCAACGTTACGCTGGACAGGAATCCCGAATACTGGAATGGAAGATACGCCAAATACTTTCTGCAGGCTCAGGGTGCATTGGAAACTGAATATCTAGCTAAATTGCTGATTCACCGTCATGGGACCAATGCTATAAGAGAAGTTTTGAATGGACTGCCGATAGGGGCGGATTTGGACAAAGGACGGATGATGATTCTTGAGGAAGCGTTAGGGGCCGCTCAGGATGAGTTTAAGAACTGAGGTAAACGGCGTAGTGTCCCTTGGGTGCCGAAAACGTCGCAACCGCCCAAGTTGCCGATAGGATCGATTACGCAAATGGATGCTGCACTGATATTGACCGTGCTGCTGGCATTGCTGGTTGGCTTCCTGATTGTCCAAGGTCTCACGCGGAATGCGATATTTGAAATTGTTTTCTATTCAGTCTGGATTTACGTGCTTTTGTTTTTCGGTGGCTTGGAACTGGTTCATTGGCTTGCGCCTAAGCAGATCGATACAATCGTCCCCTATCTTGTACCGTTACCTGTCATGTTGATAGTGATTGCGTTGATGACGAAGCGAATGAAGTCAATCGCGAGGCCGGGCGGGTCTGGTTCGTAGGGTTCGTAGTTTGATGTTTGTTGCACACCAGGAACAACTGACTCGGACACGAAAACGACAAAACGACGACGACGGGACCTTCTGTTCGATCGAATCGTTGCCGTCGGAGTCATTTGCGGAGCTTATCGGAAGGTCGCGTTAGCGCCAAGGACGCAGCTGCAATTCACGTGACCATACCGCCTCTCCGCGGGCGCTCCAGACTCCTGCCAACCAAACCGTTCATTGCCCCTTCGTGATTCTCCGAGCGTTAGCGAGGTGGCGTTTTGGGTTCCACAGCTGTTCGGTTTGCCTTCTGCTTGTAGATCAGAACTATGACCAAATAACCGAGGTAAGCGAAGACTCCAATGATATGGACATTGAAGTCGTAAAACAGAAGTCCGGTTTCCATTCCGGTCAACAGCACTGCGCCCGAAACGGCCTTCGTATCGATATTCCCGAAAATGTTGCCAGAGGGAGCAATCCGCCAAATCAGGTCGCACAGGCTGCAAAACAGGAACGTGATTGCGGCCGAATACCCTAGCAAGAGATTCCACCTAAGATTACTCGACTCAGCCAAGCGTTTGAGCATCGACTTCAAAGAGTGCATGGAACAACTGCTCCACTTGCGTTAAGGCAACTAAGCCCCCCGGAGAGCAGCGCGCGAATGCATCCTCGCCGGCAGTCTCCGGTAATCCCAAAACCGACATTGTTATTGTTCAAGTCTTGGCGATTCGCAGGAACGGTTGGGGGGCGTTCTCTTGCGTTAATTCGGCGTCGGACAAAGCTGCTGCTTATGCATGCGCCAGGGTTTTGATTTGCCTCGCAGGCCCCGAGGCAATGTTGCAACGCATCAGCGACATTACCATCCACGTTCGGCCCATCTGTCAATGGGTCGTAGGAGGCTCCCAGTCTGGCGCGCATTATTCGTTCGGCCAGTCGGGTTGCGGCATCTCGGATATTCGACATTTGAAGAGCGCATGCCGTAGCAACACAAACAGAGACAACTATTCCACCAATAATTACGACTCCTCCCGCTGATGCGTTACCTATCGGATCAACATCATTCATCGGATCGTTCGAGAGCATCAAATAGAGGTGCTGATCCTCAATCATGCCTTGTCGATTCCGGAGCCGCTTAATTCGCCACGCTGCCTTTCGGAGAACTCTGAACCCTTCCTCGGTCAACGGATCGCGATTGAGCCACCGTCCGGTGTCCGGAATGTAAAAACGGTGGCCGGTTTTTGATGCTAAGAACGCGGCACAGCGTTCTTCAGATACACGTACACGTTGGCGGCGACCCCTTCGTAATCTCCGCATTAGTGGTGTCGCCGCCCGGAACATGGACTGAGTCTACTCGGGCCGCTTCTCCGCGCAAGATCGGGTTGAAAGTCTTGGAATGACCATCCCCGTCAACGGCAAACCAAACTGCTCATTGCCTTTTGGCGGGGGGCTTCGACTGTCGAACCAATCCCGTGACGTTGTGTTCAAGGTGATGGCTCACCAAAAACTCCTCCGCGTGTACTTGAGCCAGATCGCCACAGGAACGGGTGGGGTATTTGTTACATGCAAACGCCATTTCACTTCATCCCCATTTCCAATTTCACCTTTACGAAAATTCGTCCATGTCGGGCTAGTGACAAAAAATGAATTGGTGAGGACAAGTTGATCCGCACGTCTGAATTCGGCTTCGGACAAAGGCATAACCTCGGTCTTTCCCCTGGCTGTGAACATAAATGAGCCCGCCATCGCAGACGTCAGATCGTTTGTGCTGGTCTGGAAAAGGACATTTACAAGCACGCCTTGAGGCGAGGTAACACGCCCGCTGTAACCTCCGGAGCGATCGAACACCGTCAATCGGACCTGTTCGGTCTTCTTGGGGGCAGCCAACGGCCAGAGAAAGAACAGCACCCCAACTGCGATGAAGATAGTTGCCAGCAGCTGGAGTTTAATTGAGCGATTTAGTCGCATTTCCGAGCAGCTACTGCGGCCGGCGCATTCATGATTGTCTGAGCAAAATGTCCGCAGTTCTGCCCAACGACACAGTAGTTGTAATCAGGATGCGTTCCATCGGGATTCCGACCATCCATGATCGTTTGAATAAGTTGCTTCAATGCATCCTTGTATGCCTGAATATCATAATCACACTCACTCAGATTAGTGTCCGCACATGTCTTGTTGGGATCGTTGACATAGTCACTCGCATCACTAATCAAGGCTGATCCATTCGGGTTCCACCCAGGTCCAGAGACGCTGTCAATCGCGACATTGTCGACCTCAAGCCACACGTGATCAACCCACGGGTAGTCGTGAGCTGGCGCTGAGCAGAGTCTGATTCCGGTCGGCTTTGGAGCCTTCTCATATAGCGTGCCGTTACAGCAGCAGTGAGTCGTCGGATTGTAGGATTGGCCATTGCACTTTCTTCGACAGCTTCGATAAGGATCCCACCAATAGCAGGATGGTCCGCCAATCCCACATCCTCCAACCAAACCCAAACGGTCCCATCGATTCACTCCATCATTCTGGATAAACACGTAAACATTCGGGCCACCACGTTCCTTGATCGGGTCCCGGTTCAGCCACCTGCCGGTGTCGGGGTTGTAAAAACGGTGGCCCGTTCTTGCTCCAAAAATCCCGGTACAGCGTTTTTCAGATGCACACACGCGCCCGCGAGACCGTCTCCGGGATACTCGCGTTCGTCGTGTCGCCGTCTGAGTCATTGGCGAAAGCCTACGCCTGCTTATCCCTGCGGCCAAGGCCGGATGCAAAACCGAACGCCCCCATAGTTCAAGTGGCCACCCCGCCTCGCTGCGGGCGCTCCGAACTCCATCCAAACACACCGCTCACCGCCCCTTCAATTGCCTCGGAGCTTCGTGAGCT
>JBMYQZ010000070.1:0-12730 GCA_049601855.1 Limisphaerales bacterium
GGTCCTGGTGGTCTTTCCCGTGACCGCGCCGGTTTCGAAGTCCGCGACGTTCACCCGTCTCATTATGGCCGCATCTGCCCCATTGAGACCCCTGAAGGCCCGAACATCGGACTGATCGCCTCGCTGGCGTGTTTCGCCCGCGTGAACGACTTCGGCTTCATCGAGACCCCGTATCGCAAAGTCGTTAAAGGCAAGGTGTCGACCAAGATCGATTACCTCACTGGTGATCGTGAAGAGCAGTTCATTATCGCCCAGGCCAATGCGGCGATCGACAACAAGGGCAACTTCCAGAACCCTGCGGTGACCTGCCGGTGCCGTGGTGACTTCATCGACGTGCCGCCGGGCGACGTGGATTACATGGACGTTTCACCGAAGCAGCTCGTTTCGGTGGCTGCCGGGCTTATCCCGTTTTTGGAGCACGATGACGCGAACCGCGCGCTCATGGGCTCGAACATGCAACGCCAAGCCGTCCCGCTGCTTACCACCCAGGCGCCTTATGTCGCGACGGGTATGGAAAGCCGTGTGGCTACGGACTCGATGGCGGTTCTGACCTCGCAGAGCGACGGCATTGTGGCCTCCGTGCAGGGTGACGAAATCATCATCACCAAGGACGGCGTTGTGCCCGAGTCGAAGAAGAGGCTCAGGCACGATCCGGCCAATGGCCTCTACATTTACGAACTGCGCAAGTTCATGCGCTCCAACGCTGCGACCTGCATCAACCAAAAGCCCCTCGTCAAGAAGGGCGACAAGGTCAAGGCCGGTCAGCCGATCGCCGACGGACCCTGCACCGACGGAGGCGAACTCGCCCTTGGTCGCAACGTGCTCGTAGCGTTCATGCCGTGGAACGGCTACAACTTCGAGGACGCCATCCTGATCAGCGAACGAATCGTGAAGGACGACGTCTTCACCTCCATCCACGTGGATGAATACGAAGTCGGTGCCCGTGACACGAAGCTCGGTCCCGAGGAAATTACCCGTGATATTCCGAATCTCGGCGAAGAGGCCCTCAAAAACCTTGGACCCGACGGCGTCATTCGCGTCGGCGCTGAAGTGAAGCCGGGCGACATCCTCGTTGGCAAGATCACGCCCAAGAGCGAAACCGAACTGGCTCCGGAGGAACGTCTCCTGCGCGCGATCTTCGGTGAGAAGGCCGCCGACGTGAAGGATACCTCCCTGAAAGTTCCCTCTGGTGTCTACGGCATCATCATGGACGTAAAGGTTTCCTCCAAGAAGCTCGACGGCAGCGGCGGGATGACCATGCCCGCGCCGCCTTCGAAGGACGCCAAGCGAGCCTCGAAGCAGATCGAGGATGAGCACAAGGGCAAGATGGACACGCTCCGGGAGCAGCTCACCGAGTCGCTCTCCAACATCCTTCTCGGTGAAAAGATTCCGTTGGACGTTGTGAACAGCGAAACCGGTGAGATCATCATTCCGGCCAATCGCAAGATCACCAAGACGCTCCTCCGCAAACTCTCGCAGGTTTACGATCGTATCGAGATTGATCCTTCGCCGATCCGTAACAAGATCAACGAGATCATCGGCAGCTTCAAACGCAAGTTCGACGATCTTCAGATGCAGCACGACGAGGAAGTCGAGCGCACCGAGTCCGGCGACGAAGTTGATCCTGGTGTCATCAAGTCCGTGAAGGTCTTCATCGCCTCCAAACGGAAACTCTCCGTGGGTGACAAGATGGCGGGTCGCCACGGTAACAAGGGTGTGGTTGCCAAGATTGTTCCCGAAGAAGACCTCCCGTTCCTCGAAGATGGAACGCCGGTCGACATCGTCTTGAATCCGCTCGGCGTGCCTTCCCGAATGAACGTCGGACAGCTCCTCGAAACTCACCTGGGTTGGGCGGCCGACGTGCTCGGTATGAAGTTTGCCACCCCCGTCTTCGACGGCATCAAGGAAAGTGACATCCGCAAATACATGAAGCAGGCGGACGAGCAGGTGAAGAAAGAGAAAGGCGCGGCACTCGTCGACGAAGTCGGCAAAGCCCAACTCTACGATGGTCGCACAGGTGAAGCCTTCGACCAGACGGTCGTGGTCGGTTACATCTACATGCTGAAGCTTGGCCACTTGGTCGCGGACAAGATTCACGCCCGTGCGGTCGGTCCGTACTCTCTCGTCACCCAGCAGCCGCTCGGTGGCAAGGCGCAGTATGGCGGCCAGCGCTTCGGCGAAATGGAAGTGTGGGCCATGGAAGCCTACGGCGCGGCCTACACGCTGCAGGAACTGCTCACCGTCAAGTCTGACGATGTGCAGGGCCGCACAAGAATCTATGAGAGCATCGTCAAGGGCGACAATTCGCTCGAGGCGGGCGTTCCGGAATCCTTCAACGTGCTTGTGAAGGAAATGCAGTCACTCGGTCTCGACGTGAAGGTCGGCTTCACAAACCAGACCGGTCAATCGCAACAAACCAGCGCGGACGCCTTTGCCGCTCTCGCCAGCTAATTCGCAACGTAGCAACCAAGAAAACAAACCATGATCTCAGCTAAAGAATCTGCTCGTGAACTGCTTGGCCTGGACAAGGTCAACCTGGTTGATTACGTCTCCATCTCCGTCGCTTCGCCGGAGAATATCCGCGCCTGGTCCAAGGGCGAGGTGAAGAATCCCGAGACCATCAACTACCGGACGTTCAAACCGGAAAAAGGTGGCCTCTTCTGCGAACGTATCTTCGGTCCCGTGAAGGACTGGGAATGTTCCTGCGGCAAATACAAGCGCATCAAACACCGCGGCGTCGTTTGTGACCGTTGTGGCGTCGAGGTGACGCTTGCCCGTGTTCGCCGAGAGCGCATGGGACACATTGAACTCTCCGTTCCGGTGTCCCACATCTGGTTCTTCAAGTGCATGCCTTCGCGCATCGGCCTGATGCTCGACATGACCGCCCGCAATCTCGAGCGCGTGATCTACTACGAGGATTACCTCGTGATCGATCCGGGTAACACCCCGCTCGAGAAGCACTCCCTCCTCAGCGAAATGGAGTTTCGCGAAGCGAAGGAAACCTACGGAGCTGATGCCTTCCAGGCGAAGATCGGTGCCGAAGGTGTCCGCGACGCCCTGGCCAACATCAATCTGGAATCCTCGATCGAGGACTTGCAGGAAGCGATGACCCAGACGCGTTCCAAGCAGATTCGCAAGAAACTCGCCAAGCGCATCAAGTTGCACCAAGGCTTCATCGCCTCCAAGGCTCGTCCCGAGTGGATGATCCTCACGGTGCTCCCGGTGATTCCCCCGGATCTCCGTCCGCTCGTTCCGCTCGAAGGCGGTCGTTTTGCGACCTCCGATTTGAACGACCTCTATCGTCGCGTCATCAACCGTAACAACCGCCTGAAGAACCTGCTTCAGCTCAAGACCCCGGAAGTCATCATCCGGAACGAGAAGCGGATGTTGCAGGAAGCCTGTGACGCGCTCTACGACAATGGCCGTCATGGTCGTGCGGTCACCGGTGCCGGTAATCGTGCCCTCAAATCGCTCTCCGACATGCTCAAGGGCAAGAGCGGCCGTTTCCGTCAGAACCTGCTTGGCAAACGTGTAGATTACTCCGGTCGTTCGGTGATCGTCATCGGTCCGGATCTCAAACTGCATCAGTGCGGTCTGCCGAAGAAAATGGCGCTCGTGCTTTTTGAGCCGTTCATCATCCGTAAGTTGAAGGAACGTGGCTATGTCCACACCGTTCGTTCCGCCAAGAAGATGATCGAACGCCAGTCTCCCGAAGTGTGGGATATTCTGGAAGAAGTGACGCAAGGTCACCCGGTGATGTTGAACCGCGCACCAACGCTCCATCGCCTCTCGATTCAGGCTTTCGAACCCGTTCTCATTGAAGGTGAAGCCATCCGTGTCCACCCGCTCGTCTGCACGGCTTACAATGCCGACTTCGACGGTGACCAGATGGCCGTCCACGTGCCGCTATCCGTCGAGGCACAGATGGAAGCCCGCACGTTGATGATGGCTCCGAACAACATCTTCAACCCTTCCAGCGGCAAGCCGATCATGACGCCGTCGCAGGACATCACCCTGGGTTGTTATTTCCTGACGGCCGAGCCGAAGGTAGCAAAGAAGGAAGGCGTTCGTCTCCCGCTCTTTGGATCCAAGAGCGAAGTCATCTTTGCCCTCCACGATGGTGAACTCACCTCGCACGACCGCGTGCTGATGGCCAATCCGGACAAGGGCTCGCAGACCGTCTTCGGCGATCCCGACTCCACGGTGATCGAAACGACCGTGGGTCGCGTCGTCTTCTCTGAGATCTGGCCGACCAAACTGGGCTTCCCGAACAAGCCCATGAACAAAGGTGCACTCGGTGACATCATCGGCAGTTGCTACAAGCACTGCGGTCACGACGCGACCGTCGAAGCCCTCGACGAGCTGAAGACCCTTGGTTTCAACGAAGCCACGCGGTCCGGCACGTCGATCGGTATTGACGACATGATCATTCCGGACGCGAAGAAGAAGGAAATCGACACCGCGACCAAGCAGATCACCCAGGTGGAAAAACAGCACCGGGCCGGTGCGATCACCTCGGGCGAACGCTACAACAAGATCATCGATATCTGGACTCACTGCACGGACCAGATCGCGAACGTCATGCTCGACACCCTCAAGGCCAACAAGGGCCGGGATGAATACAATCCCGTGTTTCTCATGGTTGATTCCGGTGCTCGCGGTAACAAAGCGCAGGTTCGTCAGCTCGCCGGTCTTCGCGGCCTGATGGCCAAGCCGTCCGGCGATATCATCGAAAAACCGATTCTGTCGAGTTTCCGCGAAGGACTGACCGTGTTGGAATACTTCATCTCCACGCACGGTGCTCGTAAAGGTCTCGCGGATACTGCCTTGAAGACCGCTGACTCGGGTTACATGACCCGCAAGCTCGTCGACGTGTCACAGGATGTGATCGTCCGCGAAACCGATTGCGGCACCACGCAAGGCATTTTGATCGGCGAGATCAAGGAAGGTGAAGACGTCGTCATGAGCATCGGCAAGCGTGTTGTCGGCCGGTTTTCGGCGGATAGCATCATCGACCCGGTCACGGACGAGGTCATCGTCAAGGCCAACCAACTCATCGACGAACCGAAGGCTCGGGCCATCGACGCCACGGATGTGGAACGCGTCAAGATCCGCTCTGTTCTCACCTGTGAAACCCGTCACGGCACCTGCATCCACTGCTACGGTCGCAACCTCGGCACGGGCGATCTCGTCAAGCCCGGTGAAGCCGTCGGCATCATTGCTGCCCAGTCCATCGGTGAGCCCGGCACACAGTTGACCATGCGTACTTTCCATATCGGTGGTATTGCCCAAGGTCAGTTTTCCAAGCCGGAAATCGAGGTCCGCAATACCGGCACGGTGAAGTATCACGACCTCCGGGTGGTGGAACTGGAAGGCAATTACATCGTCCTCAACAAGCACGGCAGCATCACAATTCACGATGAAGATGGGAAAGAAATTGAATCCTACAACGTCGTGATCGGTTCCGTGATCTCGGTGCCGGATGGTGGCGATGTTGAGAAGGGCGACACCATCGTCCAATGGGATCCATACAACGTTCCGATTCTTTCGGAGAAGGCCGGTCGCATCCGTTTCGTCGATGTCATTGAAGGCGTGACGATCAAGCAGGAGATCGACGAGTCCACGGGGCAGGAAGAACTCGTGGTTATTGACCATAAGGAAGATCTTCACCCGCAGGTCGTTGTCGAAGACAGCAAGGGCGAAATGCTCGCCCACTACGCGATCCCGTCCGGCGCTCACATCGTCGTTGACGAGAAGGACAAGATCGTCGCCGGCACGCTCCTTGCCAAGTCACCTCGTCAGACCTCCAAGACGAAGGATATCACTGGTGGTCTTCCCCGTGTGGCCGAACTATTCGAAGCCCGCCGTCCGAAGGACGCCGCCGAGATCGCGAAGATCGATGGTATCGTTGACTTCGGTTCCACCGTTCGTGGCAAGCGCTGCCTGATCGTTCGCGACGCACAGACCGAGGAAGAGGAAGAACACCTCATCCCAATCGGCAAACACGTGATCGTGTTCAAGGGTGACTTTGTTAAGAAGGGGCAGCAATTGACTGAAGGGCCGGTCGTTCCGCACGAGATTCTCGAGGTCTGCGGCACGCAGGATCTTCAGGAGCATTTGGTCAACGAAGTGCAGGAAGTTTATCGTCTCCAAGGTGTGACGATTAACGACAAGCACATCGAGATCATCATCAGCCAGATGCTGCGCAAGGTGCGCATCACCGAACCCGGTGACACCACCTTCCTCTGGGGCGAACAGGTCGACAAGACCACCTTTGAGGATGAGAACGCACGTGTCGAAGGTATGGGTGGTAAGCCCGCTGAAGCCGTTCCGGTTCTCCTCGGCATCACGAAGGCCTCCTTGGAAACCGAGAGTTTCCTCTCCGCCGCTTCCTTCCAGGACACCACTCGTGTTCTCACCGAAGCCGCCACGATGGGCAAATATGATTACCTTCGTGGCTTTAAGGAAAACGTCATCATGGGCCACATTATCCCGGCCGGCACCGGTTACGACCTGCACCGCAGCGTCGAACTCAAGCCGCTCGCCGAGGAAATCGAAGCGGAGGAAACCAACATCCTCCTCGACGAAGAGCCCGAGCAGCCGTCCTTGGTTGGGTGATGAACAACTAGAGGTAAAATATTCCAACCCAAGGTCGCGACCCGGCCTTGGGTTTTCCTTTTGAAAGACAACGAAATACGAAACTGAAAATGACTGACCTCTCCAAATACCGCAACATCGGCATCTTTGCTCACGTCGACGCGGGTAAGACCACGACGACCGAACGCATCCTCAAGCTCACCGGCAAGATTCACAAAATCGGCGAAGTGCACGATGGTGCCGCCACCACCGACTTCATGGATCAAGAGCAAGAACGTGGCATCACGATTCAGTCAGCTGCGACCACCTGTTTTTGGAAAGATCACCAGTTCAATATCATCGACACCCCGGGGCACGTTGATTTCACGATCGAGGTCTATCGCTCGCTCAAGGTCCTCGACGGCGGTGTTGGCGTCTTCTGCGGATCCGGCGGTGTGGAACCCCAGTCCGAGACCAACTGGCGCTACGCCAACGATTCCAAGGTTGCCCGTATCATTTACGTCAACAAGCTCGACCGTGTCGGGGCCGACTTCTATCGCGTTGTCGACCAGGTCAAAAACGTCCTCGGAGCCAAGCCCCTCGTGATGGTGTTGCCGATCGGTAACTACGAAAACTTCACCGGTGTCGTTGATCTGCTCACCCGCAAGGCTTACGTCTGGGATGACTCCGGCGATCCCGAAAAGTTCGAGGTGCAGGACGTGCCCGAAGACATGAAGGAAAAGGTCGAACAGTTTCGCTCTGAAATGATCGAGACCGCCGTCGAGCAAGACGACGATGCGATGGGAATGCTGCTGGAAGGTGAAGAGCCCGATCTCGACACCCTCAAGGCCTGCGTTCGCAAAGGCACGATCGCCCTCGACTTCTTCCCGACCTACTGCGGTTCCTCCTTCAAGAACAAGGGCGTGCAGCAGGTGCTCGATGCGGTCGTCGATTACCTCCCGTCCCCGACCGAGGTGATCCCGCAGCCGGAAGTGGATATGGAAGGCAACGAAACCGGTGAGAGCGCGGTCGTTGATCCCGCCCGCCCGCTACGCGCGCTGGCCTTCAAGATCATGGACGACCGATACGGCGCCCTGACGTTCACCCGGATCTACTCTGGCACGCTGAACAAGGGCCAGAACGTGCTCAACACCTTCACCGGCAAGGAAGAGCGGGTCGGACGCATCGTTGAGATGCACGCCGATTCCCGTGAGGAACGCGATTCCTGCCAGGCTGGCGACATCGTCGCCTTGGTCGGCCTGAAGAATGTTCAGACCGGTCATACGCTTTGCGATCCGGATCAGCCCGCCACCTTGGAACCCATGGTGTTCCCCGATCCTGTCATTTCCGTGGCCGTGTCCCCGAAGGACAAGGCTGCCGTCGAAAAGATGGGCGTCGCCATCGGCAAGATGGTCAAGGAAGACCCGTCCTTCCGCGTCGAGACCGACGAGGAGAGTGGCGAGACCATCCTCAAGGGCATGGGCGAGCTTCACCTCGATATCAAGGTGGACATCCTCAAGCGCACGCACGGCGTCGAAGTCGAAGTCGGCAAGCCACAGGTGGCGTATCGCGAGACCGTCACCAAGGAGATTACCGACAGCTACACCCACAAGAAGCAGTCCGGTGGTTCCGGCCAATTCGGCAAGATCGAATACACCATCACCCCGACGGAAACCGGAACCGGTTTCGAATTCGAATCCAAGGTAACCGGCGGTAACGTGCCCCGTGAATTCTGGCCGGCGATTGAAAAGGGCTTCAAGTTTTCCAAGGACAAGGGTGTTCTTGCGGAATACCCCTGCCTCGACTTCAAGGTCACGCTCTTGGATGGTGCCTTCCACGCCGTTGACTCCTCGGCGGTTGCCTTCGAAATCGCGGCGAAAGCTGGCTATCGCCAGACCATGCCGAAAGCCGGGCCGCAACTCCTTGAGCCGATCATGAAGCTCGATGTCTTCACTCCCGACGATAACGTCGGTGACGTCATCGGTGACTTGAGCCGTCGTCGTGGCATGATCAAGGCGCAGGACGCCGCACCGTCCGGCGTGCGCATCAAGGCAGAGGCCCCGCTGAGTGACATGTTCGGCTACATCGGCGACCTCCGCACCATCACCTCCGGCCGCGGTCAATTCTCCATGGAGTTTGATCACTACGCCCCTTGTCCTTCCAACGTGAGCGAGGAAATCATCGCTGCCCACAAGAAGGAAAAGGAAGCGAAGAACAAGTAAGTCAGTTTCCACCAAGGGCCTTTCCCGCGAGGGAGAGGCCCTTTTTCTTTGCCGCCATGTACAAGCTTATCAAACGCAACGACGACGACTTCCTTTACCACGAGGTGTGGGAGGAAGACGGGATGGTCGTGGAGCATTTCGGCGAGGTCGGCGACCCGGGCGAGCGTCGTGTTCACCCCATCCCGCCGGACTCCGATGAGGACCAGGTCATGGAATCCATCCTGCGCCCCGTGGCCGCGAAAGGCTTTGGGGAAGTTGAAGACGAAGAACTGATCCGCGTTCACGTCGAACAAGCTCGCTCACCTCAAGGAGACGACACCGATCTAGATAAATGGCATCAACTCGAGGATCAGCTCGATGACCTCCTTGGCGAAACCGGCCTCGGACATTGCAACGGCGGCGAGGTGAGCGCTGATTCCGTCGTCGTGTATATCTTTGTGGTTGATGCGGCTATTGCCGGCGAAGTTGTCGCCAACGCTCTCGACGAACTGAAAGCATTCCGGAGAGTGGAGGAATGACTTCGGAAGAGACGAACGCGAATTGTCCATCGGCTGCATTCCCATTGGTGATCCCGCGATCGAATCGGTCTTCTATCCGGTTGCCCGCAACGGCATAAAAACACCCGGGTCATAATTGCGCCCTACGACCTGCGCGCGCGAACTGAATCTGGAAATCGAGTCCATCGATTGCGAAGCGCCAGTCTACGAACGCACTGCCGAAGCGTTGCGAGAATTCGAAATCCGGGAAGCAACGGCCAGTTAGCAGCCCGATCTCGATGTTTTGATTCGTGTAATTCGGGGCGGTTCTGCCAAGAGTCTGCGACCGGGTATTTGTTCGAAGCGATGATCGCATCGGCGTAGCCTCGCGCTCGCATGCAAAAATGGTTGATCCTCGGAATCCTGTTGTTTCCAGTATTGTCTTTCGGCGCGGCGTACGAAACGAAGGCATTGGATGGGCGAGTCACTGTGAGTTTCCCCAGTCCCTTCAAGAAGTCCTCGCGCACGGTGGAGACGAAGTACGGTGAGATCCGCTTGGATTCTTACAAGGGCAAGGCGCCGGGCACTTTCATGAATCTTCTGGTCGTGACCTATCCTGATGCGGTGATGCGGGCGCAGAAAGATCCCTTGGCGTTCATCGATCGGACCGCGGCAGGGCATGAAAAACAGAAGACCGGATCGAATCGCGTGTATTTCAGGAAATTGAAAGACGCCAAACATCCCGCTGCCGAGCATCGCTTCACGTATCCCACGGGTAAGAACTCGACCGGGGCGCGTTATGCCAAAGGTTTTTCGGTCTATCGCTATTACCTGGTGGATTCGCAAATGGTGACCGTCTTTGTCGATGTGCTCGACGGGATGTATCTGAAGCGGACGAAAGTGATCGATCAACGCCTCGAGGACTTCTTCGCGTCGCTGAAAATCAAGGAATAGCGCAGTCAGAGTTTCGGGGCAGATCAGTGGCCGGTGTTGATGCGTCTTTTCCTGTTTGTTTTTGACCTTGGATTCAGGTGGGCAAATATTTGGACGCACGGCTGACGCGATATGGCGATTCATGTCATTTGTCTTAATGATGATTGTGAGCAGCGCTTGGAATTTGAGGATTCGCAGGCGGGTGCCGCCGCGTCTTGTCTTCATTGTGCGACGGAATTGGCTGTGCCTCGGAATGAGGAGGCGGTTGGGCGGGAGTTGGGCGAGTATCACGTGCGGGAGTTGATTGGATCCGGAGGTGCTGGGAAGGTCTATCGGGCCCGGGCCTCAGCCTCGGGAGAGGAGGTGGCGCTAAAGATTCTAAGTCCGACGCTGGCGGCGGATGAAGTCTTGGTCCGGCGTTTTCAGCGGGAAGCGAAGGTAACTGCCATGATGGATCATCCCAATATCGTGCGCGGGTACGGACTGATGCAGTCGGATGGGTTTGTTTTCTTGGTAATGGAACTGATGGAGGGGGAATCGGTGCGGGGGCGGATTGATCGCAAGGGGAAATTGCGGATCTCGGAAACGCTCAAGATCGGTGTTTCCGTGGTGCGGGCCCTGGAGCATGCGCGGCGGCATGGGATCGTGCATCGCGATATCAAACCGGGAAACATCCTGCTCGATTCGGAGGGGCGGATCAAACTGGCGGACTTCGGTTTGGTGCGGATGGAGGACGCTTCGATGATGTTGACGCGCGGGTCGATGGCCTTGGGGAGTCCCTTGTACTCGCCACCAGAACAGAGTGCCGATGCCCGGAATGCGGATCATCGTTCCGATATCTATGCTTTGGGAGTATCTCTGATGCACATGCTCACGGGGCAGCATCCGTTCTACGGCGCGTCGTTGCAGGAGGTCGTTCGCAATCACACAGCGGAATCCATGCGTAGCGGTGCGGAGCTGGGAACGCCGTTGCCTGCTGGGTTGGAGGAGTCACTTCAGAAGATGACGGCGAAGCTGCCGGACTATCGTCATCAGGACTATGTCGAATTAGAGTCGGAGATGGCCGGGCTGATGGAGAATTGCTGACCCGCCCGAACGTTCCCGATTCAAGTCGTGACTGCGCTTGGAGCAGGGAACAGGTTCTCAAGTGAATCGGTTCGGTGCTGGAAGATTTTCCGGATATCGGGTCCGATAAACAGGGGATGAAGCAAGCAATCAAACGGAACAGCGTAGCGAACGTGATCGGTTGCGAGGGTACCCCCATCCTGTTCCTCAAAGGTGTGTTCGTGAATCCACTGGCGGTAAGGCCCCTTGAGTTGTTCGTCGACAAATCGATGAGGTGGTTCCCAGGTGTTGATGCGCGTTCTCCAGCGGAGAGGAAGACCATGAACGCGCAGGCGGTAGTCGATGAGGGCACCTTCCTTCATCTCGATCGGTTTGGGAGTGACGATCTTGAAGTGGAGCCAAGGCGGGGTGATGGCGTCGAGATTCGAGGCATCACTGAAGAAGGGAAATACTTCTTCTGGGGGCAGCGGAAGCCAGATGCTGGATTTGAATTCTCGGATCTTCATGCCGCGGGCTTGGTGAAGCGGTAGTGCGAAACGAACCATTCGTTGCCGCCTTGGTAGTTCCAGAGTTCGGCGCAGGCCATGAAGAAGACTCGCCAGTACACCCACCACTTGCGTTCGTTGTCGGCTCCGTAAGTCTCCTTGAAAAGCTGACGGATTTCGGGGGCGTGGGCGTCCATGTTGGCGAGCCAGGCCTCCGAAGTTTTACCGTAGTGGGTGCCGTTGACGCGCCAGTGTTGCTCGATGCGAAGATCGTCCTGGAAGTACAGGAGCAGGTCATCACTGGGCATAGTACCGCCGGTGAAGAAGTAACGCGCCATCCAGTCGCTGTCGGACTTGGGTTCAAAGTGATACGCGATGTCGCGGTGGGTGAAGATGTGTACGAACAACTTGCCTCCGGGCTTGAGCCAACGGGAGATGTTGGCGAGTAGCTTCTGGTAATTCTTCATGTGCTCAAACATTTCGACGGAGACGACGCGATCAAAAGTGGCTTCATCGGTGTCGAACGCCACCATGTTGCGGGTGATGACGGTAAGGTTTTCGAGTCCGCGCTTGGCGGCTTGATCGTCGATGAAGGCTTTCTGAGTACGGGAGTTGGAAACCGCGGTGATTTGAGATTCCGGATAGCGCTTGGCCATCCAGAGAGAAAGGGAACCCCAGCCGCAACCAAGTTCGAGTAAACGTTGGCCGTTCTGCAGATCGGCGCGTTC
Source organism: Limisphaerales bacterium (assembly GCA_049601855.1). Classification (GTDB taxonomy): domain Bacteria; phylum Verrucomicrobiota; class Verrucomicrobiia; order Limisphaerales; family JAYPXF01. The sequence continues at coordinate 12,486 of JBMYQZ010000070.1, forward strand.
GCAGGTGAGTTCGAGCATGTCCCCCTCGGCGTCGGTAAGGGTCTTGGTGTTCTCGTTCCACCAGCCAGAGCTGTATTTGAGGTGTTTGCCGAGAGCGAGTTGGTAGAAGCGGGTGGGGACTTCGTAGTGCTGCTCGTTGGCTTTTTCTGGCAGAAGCGCGACTGGACCTTGCCGAGTGCTCTGCACAAAACTCTGAAAGTTCCGAGCGTGCTCTTCGCAGTTGCCGGACTCCTGGTTCTTGAGTC
>JBMYQZ010000071.1:0-12622 GCA_049601855.1 Limisphaerales bacterium
ATCTATCGGATTGGTACCGGCCAGAAACTCGCTCAGATTGTTGGCGCCGTCATTGTCACTGTCCAAGAGAGGTGATTGCCAATTGGCCGCATCAGACGACCAATGGCGTTCCTGCCAATCATCCGGCAGACCATCAAAGTTCGCGTCCAAGCCCCAAGTCGTAGTCGTGGTGGCCGCGGAGCGATTACCACGGCGTCCATCACTCAGCACGTAATTCAATTCAATTGAGTAGGATGTTCCCGGGACCAATCCGGTTAAAACATGATACTGGTTCGTGGTCACGATCGGGCTAGCGGCGCCGTCCACGTAGATCTCATATTGTTGAACCTCAAAGCCAGCCAAGGGAGCCCAACTGATGGCAATACTCGCCTGATTCAAAGCATTACAAAACGGAGCTGGCAGAATGGGCAATGGCTGCGCCGAAGCGAGCCGCTGGGCATGCAAATCGAAGAAGGTCCCACCGTCGGAATAGTTGGCCCAGACAATAAGGAAACGCCCACTCACATCAGCTGCTACGGCCGGATGTACCTGTCGATTAAAGGTGCCCGTGTTAATTCTCAGCTCGGTATCAAAAGGCTGTCCTGTCGGATTCATGATCCGACCGTAAACGCCCTCGTGCGAACCGTCCTGCCCCAAGCTTGTCCAAACCGCGAACAGAGTTCCGTCGTGATGTGCAAGTTGTGGACTGTGTTGATCCCCAAAACGGTTGGTGTTGACCAAGTATTCAGACCCCAATCGGTTGCCCAAGGAATCGTAACCCGCGGCATAGACATCCCATCCATTTGCCGGATTGGACAGATCCCGCTGTGACCAGGCGACAGCGAAGGCATCGTTCGCCATCGCCATCACACTCGGACTGGCACAGATGTGCGAATTCAAGTTCACCTTCAACTCGCCGCCAAGAGCAGTTCCCGTGGAACTATACTTACGCACCATGACATCCGATGTGAATTGGGCTCCACCGAAGATGTCTCCGCCCAAAGAACGTTCCGAGACCCAAGCGATCAGAAAACCACCACCAGGCAATGCGGCAATTTCAGCTGAACGCTGATTCAACACGGTGGTCTGATTGACGATAAACTCATCGCCCAAGGCCGCGCCATCAGCACTGAACAATCGAGCCACAACCGCCCGAAGATTTCCGTCTTGATCGTAGGAATCCCAAACCACCACGATCGTATCGTCAGTCAAGACGCCCACCGAGGGCTCGATCTGAAACTGTGCATTGTACTGGTTGATCTGGTTTTCCGGACCAAGGAAAGTCCCGTTAGAATTCAGAATACGGAGAAAGATATTCTGTTTACCCGGTTCTCCGCCCTGCCACACCGCCGCCGCAGAGCCATCGGAGAGCATCGCTATCTTAGGCTTCTCCTGATTGGACGAAACGATGGCGTTGATATGAATGGGAGAAAGCGTTCCCGAAAGATTGGCATTCAATCTCTGTGCACAAATCGCGGCACCATCGCCATCAGCTGCATCGTCCTGCCAGATGACGTAGCCTCCGAAGCGACTGAAGGCAAGCCCCGGGTAGACTTGATTTCCCGGCAACTGACCCGATACCAAATACTCACCACCCAAGGGCGCGAGGATGTTTTGCGCCGACGACAAGAACGGCAGAGAAATGGCGCAGAAAAGCACATTTACCCATCGCTTTTGTTGTTGCTGGAAGAGCATAGATCGTTGCTAAAGAGGTATCAGAGCGACTAGTTGATGTCTACGATTTCTTGCTTGTCGAATGATACAGATAACTACCTAGGCCAATTCGGAAGCAACTGATTACGAGGGACTTCCAAAACAGCGGATGAGGTTGCATAGGTTGCGATGAGGGCATCTCCAGAAACGATTCAGTCCACATTGAACCGCGGCCCTATCACCGACGCCGTGAAGTCAAACTCGCCTGGCGATTGGGGTAGGTCTCGTAAATGTATGGCAGCTCCTCATCCGTATGCACACGATTACCCGCCGGGTCAATGATCGTGCAAGTGACAAAGATCACCAGATTACTCTTACGGGAAGTCTTATGCTCTGAGCGGAACAGCTTGCCAAAGAAGGGCAGGTCACCCAGGACCGGAAGCTTGTCACGCGTGCTGCTCAACGTTTCCGAGATCAAGCCACCCAGCATCACTGTCTGATGATCCCAGACCACCACCCGGGTCGCGACCTGACGCACTCGCGTGCGCGGCAGCGGTAGGGCGACGGTAAGCGGAACACCGACAGTGTTACCCGCGACCGACTGGGCAACGACGGCGAACTGCCCTGGATCGTCAAATCCCACGAATTCTGTAATCGACGGAATCATCGCCATATTGATCGAGAACCCATCCGAATTGACCACAGGCATGACGTCCAAGATCGGACCTGTCGGGAACGGCTGCGTGACAGGTGTCAAAGTGACGTTAACGGCACCACCAGCACCACCACCAATACCACCGCCGCCACCACCGCCCTGACCACCAGCGGTGATTCCCGTAACGATCGTTGCGATATCCGTAACACGGATCTGGGCCTGCCGACCACTGACTGTTACAACCCGCGGAGCGAGCAGAATGTCGGTGCCATCGCGATTTTCTATCGCGTGAATAATGGTGCGGAATTGTGGATCCGTCAGGATACCCGTAAGAGTAAACAACGCGGGAGCCGTTTGGCGAAGCGCCGTGCTGGTGATATCGTTGTCCGAGCCCCGCGCACCAATCGGAGCGGCACCGGGGAATTGAATAGGCGAGGGAAAGACACCGGAAGGATTAGCCAGCGAACCATCCGGATCGCGGAAAGAAGGAGCTGTGCCCCCCTGCACGCCAAGCTTGCCGCCCTGAATTGGCACGTTACCCAACAACCATTCAAACCCATAACCCTTGTTATCGGCCTGTGAAATTTCCGCGAATTTGGTTTCCACGAGAACCTGCGGCGGCGTCACGTTCAATAACTCGATGGCCTGCTGCACAATGTCCAGATCCTGCAACGTAGCTCGAACCAAGAGGTAGCCGTTGCGATCATTGAAGAAAACCTGCGTGGCTTGTGGCCCGGCAGAAACCCCAAGGTTTCCAACCCCAGCCGCGACGAAGAAGTCGCGCACGGTTTGATTCACCGCTGTCGGGTCTTCCGTAGCAGTGATACCCCGAAGGCCGCCGCCGCCCTGCTGCGCTCCGCCGCCTTGCTGACCGCCTTGCCCACCACCACCACCAGCTTGTTGTCCGCCGCCAGCCAAGCTGACGCCAGCAATCGAAAACGCCCCACCGCCTTGCTGTCCGCCGCCTTGCTGTCCGCCGCCGCCACCGCCCTGGCCGCCAAGACCACCACCGCCACCGCCGCCGCCACCACCGCCCTGCCCGCCACCGCCCTGCCCGCCGCCAGCACCACCGGCGCTACCTTGAACGAACAGGATTGGACTGGAGGTAACGTTGGCCAAGCCGGAAACGAAGGTATCCGGGTTGACCTTGAAAATTCGAGTAAAGAGCGGGGCCTGATCCTGCAACTTCGGGGTAAACACGATCGCATATTCTTCCACGATGTATTTGATCGGCTGGTCGGCCGTCTTGATGATCGCATCCAAAACATGCTCCAGCTTCAGATTGAACAGGGGCAATTTGATATTGATGAGAACCTGACTGAGATCCACTCCGGGCGCACCGGCACCGGGCGCCAGAGGCGGCGGTACCGCAATCGGATTGCCCATGGCGTCGAGCACCGGAGCCTGCCCACCACCACCGAGATCATCACCGCCGAGATCATCACCACCGAGCCCACCCGGTCCAGCAGCACCGCCAGCAAGTATCGTATCGGTTGCCTGGGAGTTGATCAGAAAATTGATGCCGTCTTTATCCGGATCATTGGCCTTCACCTGCTCGATCAAGTCCTGCACCACTTCATCCAAGGTCAATCCGTCGTAGGCGATTTCAGGTATGATGACACTGTTGATTTTGTGACGGATCCGTTGCGCCCCCTTACTGGTGTGAGTCAGGAAGGGAAGACTTGAGTTGGTCAGATAGTAAGGATTGGGTTGCGGGAGGTCCTTCTGCGTCTGCCGGTTCCACGCCTCCGCCACCTCAATAACGCGCTCATGGAACGAGTGATCGCGAGCACGACCTTCTTGATCATACTTCGCCTCCAAGATCAGGCGCAGATAGTAGTAGGCCACATCACTCTGGGGATCGAGCTTCACCGCCTCCTTCAGCTTGACTTCCGCTTGATCAAACTGGCGCAACTCATAGTAAGCCTTGCCGTCTCGAACGAGCGTCAACACCTTCGCGCGATTGTCGCGATAATCCTGCACGTGGGTTTTCAGTTCCTGACTCGGCACCTGTCCAAGATGAGCAACGCGAACCTCTTCATTAAAACTCCGGAACTTGCGGAGCTTGGCGCTGTCCGGTTCATACACTTGGGCTTTCGCAGCTTCCTTGTCAGCCTCATCAAAAAGGTTTTGATCTTGGAAATCCAGCGCCAGACGCAATCGAGAATATACGATCCCCCCTTTCGCCTTCTCGATCTCCTTTTCTACCGCCCTCAGGTTACCAAGCTTGCGAGCCAGTGCAATCGCCTCTTCATACACCGTTGCCGCCGCATCAAATTGTTTGGATTTTTGAAGTTTTGCCGCGCGATCAAGGTTTATTTCCATGACCATGCGAGTTTCCGCACGCCGCAACGCTTCCAGTTCCGCCGCCGCGATGGGATCGAATGTCGGCCCAGACGAAGCCGGCGTGGCTGCTCCTGCCGGATCCTGTGCAGACAATAAGCACGCGGCAAACAGGTACAAGCTAACGATGTAAGTGTTTCTCATTGAGGCAATTCGGGAGATTTTGCAGAAATCAGGACGGAAATCAAGGAGTCGGTGCAGGCTTTTTATCCCCAGTTGGCCCTGGAGGTGAGTCACTGGGACTTGAGGGCCCTCCGTCCGGAGATGGAGGGCCTGCATCGGTCGATTTCGGGGGAAGATTCGTGGCGTTGAAACCGTTGGTTGAAATTACGTTCGTCGATACCAGATTCGTCGACATCAAGTTTGTGGAGACCGTATTGGTCCCGACAGGGTTCATCGGAGCGGGTGGCAGCGGTTCTTCATCCTTCCATCGCAAAGTAATGCGCTTCTGATTGGACATGGAACGCAGCGTCACCGCGTTGGAGGTAATTTGGATCACGAAGTTCGTATCCCCACCAAAAGGGGGGAAAAGCGCCGTATTTGCCCTAACATTGAGGAAATCCCGGCTTTCGGGCGGATAATGGAGATCGATGGAATACTCCATCTCCCGTTCCCAAGCGTTCGTTCCCCGCAGCTGAATGGGAATCGGAAGCCCTCCCCCAATGGTCAGATCCAAGTCGACCGAGATTTCATCCGCCTGATCTCCAATGTCGTTCACCGTGAACATCATCTGCTTCATCTTTGACAAGGGGCCGACCATATAGATTTTGCTTCCCACCTTGCTGATCGTGCGCTTGTTCCACCGCATTCCCATGCTGCCCTGCTCAAATTCCGCCAAGTAGTGAAGATAAAGTCGCTTACGTCCTACGATCGTCTTCGACTCGGCACGGACGACCAAACGGAGCGGACGAATCTGCTTGATTTGAAGGTTCTTCGGACCAACTTCGCCATTGGGTATAAGAACGCCGGTCAGTTGGTTGCGAAGGACTTTCTCGGGATTGAAGATCTTGTGGGCACCATCGAAATCGACGCGCTGCGGCGCTTTGGCATTCCTCAAAGCATTGGAATAGCTGCCAAGGTTGTCCGCGTCAGGAGCTTTCTTGACGTTGGGTTTCAGAACACTCAAATCAGACATTTGGGTCCGAGTTTCCAAGGCTTGGATAGCCAACATGACAGCCGCCCCCGCCAAGCCGATCAACACCAGGCTCAGGAGGATTTTCTCGTAGTGGTTCTTTAAGAATTCCATGAATCAACGTCCCGGAGGACCGCCGGGAGGCCCACCCTGCCGAGCGGGCGCCGTAGGCTTGGGGACCAATTTGACAACGTCAATCATCATCGAGATGAGCAGTGGCCGCTCGTCGACAATGGTTCGCAAAGGGGATTGTTGCACGGTACGGCCAGCGTTACGCATCATCTGTTGGGCACGAGCCTGAGCAAGAAGGCTGGCCTGTGCAGTTCTCAACGTCCCGCCCCCACCGCCCGAATCCTCTTCGGCATCCATACTCCCCATCCCCGAAAAACTACTCCGGCTGGCCACCATTCCCGGTTCTGCAGATTGGGTACCTTGCACCTCGATTTGCCGGACGACGTAAAAGCGGTCTGAGCTGGCGAAACGATTCAAGACTTCAGTGAGTTCCGTGGTGAACCCACGAAAACTGAAGCGATACGGCGTGCTGGTGAAATCAGCTTCCGCCGTCGAGAGATTCGTACGGATTCCCACGTCATACATCAGGACCCGTCCTCCCGGCTCGCGACCGTAGGCCGGAACACGTAAGAATGAGTCGATCGAATGCACCCGTGACTCAAAGAGAATCTGCGTGATGTATTGAATATCCTGCAAGCGCTCACCCAACGGTGCCACACTGTAGGGCAGGAGATTCGGCATCGGGAGCAGATGACTGAAAGTGAAATTGAAGTTCGGAGGCAGTCTGACGTTGTAGTTGGTTGCCTCGCCCTGCAGCGACACGAGAGTATTGATCAGATGGACCTTGAAGCGACGGGGCGGAATCTCGGGAGGCTTATCGTAGGTGAACATGGCCTCCGCCTCTTTACTGAAGCCCTTGACCTTTTCCGTATCGTCCTTGATCTGCGCGATCGCCTCCGGACTGGGGTACGGGGTCGCGTCCTTGAGACGATTCACTGTGTTCGTATAACCCGCCAACTCGGTGATCTTTTCCTCGGCCTTGGCTTTCGCTCCGGAGGTGAACATCAATGCGGCCGCGATCATGCCCACGGACAAAAGACCGCCGATGATCCAAAAAATGTTTCGTTTAACAAAGGCCATGTGATCAGTTCACCACCAAGGGATCGTTGAGTTTGAGGATCATGTTGAATCCGAACGTGGCATTGGTATCGGATACCATCTGCAACGCGCCGTAAAGCCCGGTATCCTTTTCTCCCGAGCTGAAATATTCACTATCGCGGAACGCGTCCTGCAGCGCGTAACAGAATTCTGTATTGGCCGAAGGCGCGAGATTCAACAAATTCAACGCCCGACAATTCAGACTCAAGAAACTGACCTTTTGCGTACCGGCTGCCGGCATCGCGGCCGCGTTTGCATTCTGCGGCTGCAAGACACCGATTTGAGTTCCGCCGTCGCCATCGCCTTCCATATCATCCCCTCCCATCTCGTCGTCGCCTCCGCCGCCAAAATCAAAGGAATCGACCTCTGCCGACACGGAGGCGCGCATTTTTTCAATCCAAACCCGCGCAACCACCGGATTGGTGGCTACACTGGCATCCACATTCACACCATGGTTGGTCTGTGAGGCCAACATGATGCTTTGCACCTCCAGCAATACGTCCATCCAGCGAGTCTTCGCATCGAACAGCACGCTATATCTCCCGGCATCACCCTGGGCTGAGCTCAACTGTCCCTGAGCGGCACTCAACTGTTTCTGTGCGCGATCGACCGGATCAAAAGTCTGTTTCAACTTTTCATAAGTCACCTCGGCCTGGGCCGCCTGCCAGTTCGCGTAAATACCAAAAGACGCAATCGTCATCGCGATAGCCACCACGGCGGCAATGAAGTAGACCCGCTTCGAATTGAGCTGCTGGCGCCGGATGTGGCTGGCCGGCATCAGGTTCAGATCGACCGGACATTGCGCCAAGTTCCGAATGCCCAACCCGACAACCTCACCGAAGGTATGCGCAACCTTGGCGATATCCTCGAGGTTGATATCTTCGGCGATCTGCACATTGCGGAACGGATTGAAGTAATCCACCGGAATGTTCAGTTTTTCCGCGAAGAACTGGGCGGTGTAAGGCAGCAACGAGGCCCCGCCAGCCAGATACAACTTTTCAGGTGGCGATCCACCCTGCTGCCCCCGGTAGAACTGAATCGTCTGGTTCATCTGAATGTGCAGACGGGTCATCACCTGTCGGGCGATCTTGGAAATCAGGGCCTGGTTCGGATTGTCCGGCTCTTCGTACGCACCACCCAAGCTCACGAAGCCTTCCTCGATCTTCAGACGCTCAGCTTCGTCCCAATCCAGTTTTGATTCCGCCGCGAAGTCCTGCGTGATGGCATTCGCGCCGATATTGATGGAACGGGAGAACACCCGCCCTTGTTCGAAAAACAGCAGATTGCTCGATTTCGCGCCAATATCCAGGAGGATCACACAACCTTCCGCGTCGCCATAGCTGAACCGGTAGGAGTTAGCGAGCGCAGCCGAAGAAACATCTACCAGCTGGAGTTCCAGGCCCGCACCTTCACCAATCTTGAAAATCGATTCGACCACCTCATTGCGAATGGCCACCAGCAGGATCTCCAGTTCATCATTGGGCGTCGTTCCCAGAATCTGGTAATCCCACACCACTTCATCGAGCGGGAAAGGAACGTTCTGCTGGGCTTCGAATTGAATGATCTGGTTGACCTTCGAAGCTTCTACCGAGGGGAGTTTCACAAACTTGGAGAACACCTGAAAACCGGGCGCACAGACATTGATGTCGGTGGCGGAGAAATCGGCTTCCTCGATCAGTTCCTTGACCGTGTTGGTGACCAACTCATCCCGATCGTCTTCCTTGAATCCTTCGGGGCCCAGATGCTTGAGGGCATAGTTCCGGAGCAGGAGCGACCCTTGCTCGTTGGGTTCGAATTCGGCTGCCTTCACCGTGAAGGCACCAAAGTCCAGGCAGAGAAACGTTTTGGCCATATGCTCTTAGGCGTTAGGTGATAACTGGTTGACGCGCAATGGTTTCCGCAAATCCTGCGATCCTACGGAATGACTGCCCACGTCCGGCTAGGAAAAGGAAATTCGGGTGACGGGTCAAATATAAAACAAATTCAGGGAAACCGCATGTCAAGACTCTGTCAGGAATTCCCCTTATTGCGCCATTTGGTCTCAAAGTTCCCCGCGAAAGTAATCTATGGTCGGCCCAAGTCCCTTGGCCAACGGCACCTTCGGGCGCCACTTGAGCAGTTTGCGAGCACGCCCGATATCGGGTTTGCGTTGCTTCGGGTCGTCTTTCGGAAGCGGTTTGTAGGAAATCCGGCTCTTGGAACCGGTCGCGGCGATAATTTCTTGGGCAAATTCCGAGACGGTCATCTCTGTCGGGTTGCCAATGTTCACGGGCAAATCGTAGTCACTCATCATCAGGCGATAGATGCCGTCGATGAGATCTGAGCAGTAGCAGAAACTGCGAGTCTGGCTGCCGTCGCCAAACACCGTAATCGGCTTGTTCTTCAGCGCTTGGCTCACAAAAGCGGGCACCACTCGGCCGTCATTGAGACGCATACGAGGACCATAGGTGTTGAAAATCCGGACAATCCGCGTTTCCACCTTGTGTTCCCGATGATAGGCCATGGTCATCGCCTCGGCAAAGCGCTTGGACTCGTCGTAACATCCCCGAGGTCCGATCGTGCTGACGTTCCCCCAATAATCCTCGTTCTGCGGATGCACCAAGGGATCGCCGTAAATCTCGGAAGTCGAGGCAATCAGGAATCGAGCCCCCTTATCTTTCGCCAAGCCTACCGCCTTGTGCGTGCCGAGCGATCCGACCTTCAGGGTCTGAATCGGCAGATGAGCATAATCGATCGGACTGGCTGGCGAGGCGAAGTGCCAGACGTAATTCACATCTTCGTTCAGGAACAGAAACTCCGTGACGTCCTGCTGAATGAAACGAAAGTTCGTATTGCCCGCCAAGTGATCGATGTTGTTCACGCGGCCCGTGACCAAATTGTCGATACCGATCACCCGATGCCCCTTGCTCAGCAAAAGGTCGGTCAGGTGGGATCCCAAAAAGCCGGCCGCACCGGTCACGACGGACACGGGCTGTTTGGATTTGGTACGTCGAGATGAACTCTTCTGCTTTTTCTTGGCTGGCATGGATGGAGGAGTCGACTGCCCGTTTAGTATTGAATTCTGCAACCTGGCCGCGCGCGAATCACTTTGCGCCCGTGCCGAAAATCACGACGGGAATCGTCTTGAGCAGGATCTTCAAGTCAAGCCACAACGACCAATTGTCGATGTATTCGAGATCGAGCCGCACCCATTCCTTGAAAGTTGAAATCTGGTTGCGGCCACTGATCTGCCAAAGACAGGTTAGTCCCGGTTTCACGCTCAAGCGGCGGCGATGCGCGCGATCGTTGATCCGTTTGATCTCGTCGACCGGCAGGGGGCGCGGCCCGACCAGGCTCATTTCACCACGGATCACGTTCCAGAGTTGCGGCAATTCGTCGATGCTGAATTTCCGCAACCAACGCCCGAGCGACGTAATCCGTGGATCTGCGGAAACCTTGAAAACGGGACCATCCATTTCGTTGAAAGCATCAAGTTCCGCCTTCTGCTGCTCGGCATCGGTGACCATCGTACGGAACTTCAGCATGGTGAATGGCTTGCCGTTCAACCCACTCCGACGCTGGCGAAAAAGGATCGGTCCCGGCGAGGTCAGCTTGATCAGCAGGGCCACCAGTAGCAGAACCGGCGCAATCACGATGAGGGCGTTGATGGCGCCCACGACATCGAGCACCTGTTTGCCAACGCCCTGCCAGGAAGCTTCCGGCGCCGACCGAAAAACCAGTGTGGGCCGACCAAAAAGTTCGTCCATCGAGGTTTGCGAAATCTGGGTCTGGATGAAGTCCGCCAACAACCACACCTCCACGCCTTCAAGTTCACAAAGCTCGATGACCCTCTCCACCTCGCCGAAAAGTGCGTGTCCGGTACTGAGAATAACCGCATTGGCCGCGCGTTCGTGGAGCATCTCCACCAACTTGGTCGACGAGGCATCTCCAATTTCCAATTGTTCCAAGACCTCGACTGCGCCCGGCATGTTCTTCTCCAGGTCAGCCTTTACCTTTTCCGTCTCGGAACGGCTACCGATCAACACCACGCGCCTCCGGATCTCGGATTGACCCGCCTCGGAGCTCAGCCAACGGCGCAACAACTCATCCTTGGCCAATACCAGAAAACTGCCCAGCCCGCCGAAGAGGATGATCACCGAACGAGCCAGTTCCACCTTCATGAAGAACAGAATCGTTACGACGCTGAGCACCAGCAAGGTGGCAACCTTGACCACCGACCACACGGCCTCGCGACGCGAATAAAGCAACGAACGATTGTAGAATCCCTGCGCCTTCAACAGCAACGGTGTCGCCGGCACAATCAGCACCCATAACCAGACGTACTGCGAAAAGTCATGAATAAGTGGCAGTTCCGGATAATGCCTGACCACGTTCGCGCGCAGGAAATGCGCCAACCACAAACCCAGAGCAAACAAGCCACCATCCACGATCTGGTGAAGCTGCATCTGGATTTGGCGCTGGCGGCGCAACATACTCGTTAAACCCTAAGCCGGTTCAAGGTCCCCGGTAAATACAATGTTCCCCCGACATCGGAGGTTTTACATGGTGTTCACAAACACTTTCGGGCGCCGGAAGTCGCGTCAGGGGATGAGAAACTCCGGAGCCGATTGCCGGATGAATTCCAACACCCGGGCGAACGCTTCATCCTCCTTACCCTCCTCGCAACCAGCAACACAGGTGACATACGCCCAACGCTGCAGGACACCCGTCTTCAACTGATTGACCGCCTGTTGCCACATCCGTTCCTCGTGATCGGCCGTGAGGCTGCCGTTGGTGACGAACCAGTACACCAACACCTGGTTGCGCTCGATGATCGTGTCGCCGGGCCCGCGGAATTCTCCCCGGGCCAGCATCTTGCGCACCGGCACTTCCTTACCGTTCACAAGCTTGATGGTATCGGCCTCATCGCGTTCGATTCGATAGCCGAGTCCGGTCACGCAGTACTGCGGCTGGTGGATACTCGTTCGATCCGCCCCCATCAAAACCGCCGAAATGCGTATCCGGAATCCGTCAGACGCATGATACTCCCGCTGTCCGTACGTCGTATCGGCAGGCAGTTCGTTCAGTACGAGACGCTGCATCGGCAAGGCTTCGGATCGATAGCCATCCACGTCCGGCGGCAGGAACACGGTCTGATCTGCGGCCTGTTCTCCGTTCTCATCCAGCAACGGCACCGGCACGACCTTGACGCCCGGTTCACCGAGTTTCTGATGACGCTTCAGGTAGCCCAACGCGCCCGCCGTCATCGCAATCAACAGCACAGTTGCCGCCACAACGATCTGCTTCTCGCGAGTCATGTCGGATCCTCCGTTTCCCTCATCTTCGCCACGAAACGACGCATCAGCGGAACCAGTTTCCCATCGAGCAGCAAGGCCAGGACAAACAGTCCAATGAACGCCGGCAGATAAGGCGCCAGGCTCATGATGGAATTATCGTGCACAAAATTCCCCGCGTCCTGACCAAAAGCCTCCGCCGCGACGATGATCGAGGAGAGACGAAACACATTGCTGCCCACGGCCAAGGGAATCGCCGCCGCGATCATGACTCCACGTTTCCACCAGGACTTGAACCAGAGGAAGGCGAAGATGATCGCCAAGGCCGTGATCGCCGTCAGGCTCCGCAAGCCGCTGCAGGCCGCCGCCACCTCGTACGAAAACTTGCCGCTGGGATCGAACATGGTCGTGCCGTTG
>JBMYQZ010000072.1:0-12573 GCA_049601855.1 Limisphaerales bacterium
TGCCCCAAAGAAAAAGGCCCTTCCCGGATGGGAAGGGCCTGTGCAAATCGGATAAGTCCGAATTAGAAGCGGTAAGCAACGTTGACTGCGAACAGCCAAGCGTCAGTCGCACCAGCCGTGCCACCAGCAGGAGTGAGGGCGGCGGACTGCGCGGGACCGTGATCGAGGATGTGATCCCAACGCACTTCAGCACGGGTCAGGACGTTCTCCCAGAGGGCGTAGTCCGCGGTCACCGTCGTGCCAAGGAGTTCCTGGCCACCGCCAATACCACCAACACCAGCAGAACCGCCGTCGAGGTAATCAAGACGCGTGTTCACTTTGAGCTTCTTGGACACTTCATAGCTCGTGTAGAGAGCGATGGTATCGACGTCGACAGCTCCCTCAACGTTGAGGTGATCCCAAGCCACACCGAGTTGCAGTCCGGCGAGCGGAGTGTTCATGACACCACCTGCGTAGATGTGGGTTGTATCAGTCGCCGCGCTCACGCCAACGTTGTCACCATCAACTGCACCAAAGGTCCACTCGGAACCGGCGAGCGGTCCAAGGGAATCAGGCAGGGTGACGTTCAAGGACGCCATGTAGGTCAGCGCACTGGAGCTACCAGAGGTACCACCGGCATTACGGCCGGTCAGAGTGGTGTTCGCGGTGTTCGCGATGCCAACGTTGACGGCAGCTTCGTCGCAAACACGATAGCTGGCCAAGAGACCATTGTGTTGGAACGGCTCGTTGAAGAAACCGTAGGAACGGGTGTAGTTCCAGTTGTCGACGCTGTTGGCGACTTCGTAACCGATGATGGTGTCGAAGACACCCATGGTCAGGTCGAGGCCATTGCCGATCGGTGCACGGAGCTGAATATTGGCCTGCTTGATGGCGATGTCAGAGCCGGTAGCACCAGCGCCAACGTTGTTGCCAAGACCGGTAGCATCCGGACCGAACCAGAATTCGGCGGTGTAACCAGTGGCCCAATCGCTGTCGTCGAGTGCCTTGGAGATGGTGACATCGACAACGTCGAGGTTGAAACCATCGTGATCACCAGCGGGGGTGAACGACGTGCCGATCGGCTGATCGTCGGGTGACCAGATCGCGGAGGTGCTAACGTAACCGCTGATCTGCGTTCCTGAAACCGCGGTCAGCACGTTGGCTGCCGGGCCTTCTTCTGCTTGAGCTACAGCGCCCATGCCAACCACACCAGTGGCCAACAAAGCGCGAGTCCAATTGTTGATCTTCATATTCTCAGTTCCTCCCAAAGGGAGAGTGTTTATCTGTCTTTGGTTCTTTTTAACTAGTTAAAACTGCGGACAAAAACCGTTTGCCCGCACACCAACACGGTGCATCTGCCGTCCGTATTAGGCCATTTTCTTAGGGCTGTCTATCACTTTTTTCGGGTGTCAGCTGCCATGAAAACCCTATTTTTCTCGCGCGAAACCGGCATTGAACCCCATTTTTTGTGCCCCTACGTATGAAATTGGGGCTATCCAGCCCGGTTGATCAACATCTTGTGCCTCCTTCCTCGTCAGGTCGGATCGTTCCACAATATCTGGAATTGTTCATTTATTATTGTCCGCAATTCGAGCCGATCATCAGGCGAACTGCTAACACCCTCCTGAGCTTGGGCGTCATAAGACGGCCTTGTTCAGGCTCCTTCAGCTGAATCATCGGACAGTGGGTTCATGGCGTCTGAATTCAGCCCGTTTGACGAGGTGATAACGCTTGTCCCGACATTTCCCCAGTTTTCAATTGTCGCCAAAATTCTTTCTCGGCACTCTCCCCGGTCCGATGCGGAAAGTGACGCTGGGTTTGATAGGCGGCGGCACCGTTGGCGGAGGGGTTTATCAGGCCATTAAGCGAAATGGCAAGCTGATGGCCTCACGTCTCGGTGTGAAGCTGCAGATCGCGAAAGTGGCCGTGCGCCAACTGAAAAAGGCGCGCGCGGTCCACATTCCGGAGGCATCGCTGACGACCGATTGGAGCGAGGTCGCGGCAGATCCCAAAATCGATGTGGTGGTCGAGTTGATGGGGGGAGTCAAGACGGCCCGTCAGGTCGTCAAACAGGCGCTCAAGAACGGCAAGTCCGTGGTTACCGCCAACAAGGCCCTGCTGGCTGCCCATGGAGAAGAGCTGTTTCAGGTCGCTCAGAAATACGGCGCGAATCTCTATTACGAGGCCAGCGTCGCCGGCGGCATTCCCATCATCAAGGTTTTGCGTGAGGCCCTGATCGGCAATCGCATCTGTAGCATCCACGGCATTTTGAACGGCACCTGCAATTACATCCTCACCCGGATGACGCAGGAAAAGGCCGACTTGGAGCCCGTGCTGAAGGAGGCGCAGGAGCTGGGCTACGCCGAGGCCGATCCGACCTTGGACGTCGATGGCTTCGACGCCGCGCACAAGACCGGCATCCTCGCCTCGCTCGCTTACGGTTTCTGGGTCGACGAGCAGGAAGTGCATGTCGAAGGCATCCGCCACTTGGCGCAGAGGGACATCCAGTTCGCCGATCAACTCGGTTACGTCATCAAGCTCCTCGGCGTGGTGAAGCAGCCGGCACCGATCACGAAAGGCGGCAAGAGCAACGGCAGCAAGCCGATCCAAGCCTCCGTCTATCCCGCCCTGATCCCGAAAGAACACGTCCTCGCGAATATCAATGACGTTTTCAACGCCGTCTTCATCCGGGGCGACATCGTGGGCGATACCCTTTATTGCGGACACGGGGCCGGCCAGAACGCCACCGCCAGCGCCGTGCTCAGCGACATTGCCGACGCCGCCCTGGACATCAAGTCAGACAGCCACAATCGCGTCCCGGCATTCGTGCCGCACGAGAACTCCGGCAGCGTCAGCGCGATGGATGACATCGTCTCGCAATATTACCTGCGCCTGAGTGTGATCGACAAACCCGGCGTCTTTGCCCGCATGGCCAAGATCCTGGCCGAGGCCAAGATCGGCATTTCGTCCATCATTCAACCCGAAGGACACGAAGGCGACTGCGTGCCGGTGATCCTGATGATCCACGACGCCACCAATCGCGCCATGAACGCCGCCGTGAAAAAGATTGCCAAACTTCCCGCCGTCAAAGGCGAACCGACCATGATCCGCGTCGAGAATTTTGAATGAGATGAGCAAGCAATTACATCACTGGCGCGGTGTCATTGAGGAATACCGGGAATACCTCCCCGTCTCCGACGCCACACCCGTTGTCACGCTGCACGAGGGCGGCACGCCGCTCGTCCCGGCTCCCAATTTTGTGGAGAGCATCGGCGGCAAGTTCGATCTCTACCTCAAGTACGAAGGACTGAACCCCACCTGCTCGTTCAAGGACCGCGGCATGACCATGGCCATCTCCAAGGCCAAGGAACGCGGCGCCGAGGTCGTCATCTGCGCCAGCACGGGCAACACCTCCGCCGCAGCCGCCGCGTACGCCGCCCGCGCCAAGCTGAAGTGCGTTGTCCTGCTGCCGGACGGCAAGATCGCGCTCGGCAAGATGGCTCAGGCACTTCTCTACGGCGCGACGACCGTCGCCATCCGCGGCAATTTTGATGACGCGCTCCGCATCGTCCGTGAACTCGGTGAGGACGGAAACTTTGAGGTCGTCAACAGCATCAACCCTTTCCGCATCGAAGGACAGAAGACGGCTTCCTTCGAAATCTGCGACCAACTTGGCCGCGCGCCGGACTTTCATTTCCTCCCCGTCGGCAACGCTGGCAACATCACGGCGTATTGGAAGGGCTACAAAGAATACTTCGAGGCCAAGAAGGCCGACCGCCTCCCCAAGATGTTCGGCTTCCAAGCCGCCGGGGCCGCCCCCATCGTGGACGGCGCACCCGTCGCCGAACCCCACACTGTGGCGACTGCCATCCGTATCGGCAATCCGGCCAGTTGGGAGGGCGCGAATGAAGCAGTCAAGGAATCCGCAGGCTACATCGACAAGGTCAGCGACGAAAAAATCCTCGCGGCTTACAAACAAGTCGCCCACACCGACGGCATCTTCGTTGAACCCGCCAGCGCTGCCAGTCTCGCCGGTGTCATTCACGCCAACGACAAAGGCATGATTCCCGAAGGCAGCGTCGTCACCGCCACCATGACCGGGCACGGACTGAAAGATCCTGACAACGCGATCAAGAACGCCGGCTTCGAACCCATCCTGGTCGATCCCACCAAGGAAGCCGTGATGGAAGTCATCGGTCTGTAAGCCATGGCCCTCATCGTGCAGAAATACGGCGGCTCGTCCGTCGCGGACACCAACCGCATCAAGAACGTCGCCAACCGCATCAAGGAATACCACGACCGCGGCGATCAGGTCGTCGTCGTCGTCTCCGCCATGCGCGGCGTCACCGACAATCTCATTGGTCTCGCCAAGGACATCATGCCCATCCCCACCGAACGGGAAATGGACATGCTCCTTGCCACCGGCGAACAGACCACCATCGCGCTCACCGCCATGGCTCTCCACGCCATGGATGTCCCCGCCGTCTCCCTCACCGGCGCCCAAGCCGGCATCAAGACTGATGGCGTTCACACCAAGGCCAAGATTCAGGCCATCACGCCCGCCCAGGTTCACGAAAGCCTCGATGCCGGCGCCGTTACCATTGTTGCCGGTTTCCAAGGTCAGACCCCCGACGGCAGCATCACCACGCTGGGACGCGGCGGATCCGATCTCTCGGCCATTGCACTCGCCGCCGCGGTGAAAGCCGACCTCTGCCAGATTTACACCGATGTCGACGGAGTCTACACCACCGACCCGCGCATCGTCCCCAATGCCAGGAAACTCACCGAGGTCGCCTACGACGAGATGCTGGAACTCGCCAGCCTCGGCGCCAAGGTCATGCAAAGCCGCTCGGTTGAATTCGCCAAGAAATTCGGCGTTGTGTTCGAAGTCCGATCCAGTCTGAACAGCAACCCGGGAACCATCATCAAAGAAGAAACCACTGCTATGGAAGGTGTCGTCGTTCGCGGAGCCTCGCTCGATAAGAACCAGGCCAAAGTCACCCTCGTCAACGTGCCTGACAAACCCGGCGTCGCCGCCCGGATTTTCAAGCACCTCAACGACAGTGCCATCAACATCGACATGATCGTGCAGAACATCAGTCACGACGACTCACCGTCGACCGACTTGTCGTTCACCGTGGAGAAAGTTGATCTCCCCAAGGCACAAAAACTCTTCGAAGGTCTGCAGGCCGACATCGGTTATTCCGAGATCGCCGCCAACGACAATGTCGCCAAGCTCTCGATCGTCGGCGTCGGCATGCGCAGCCACAGCGGCATCGCCGCCAAGATGTTCGAAACCCTCGCCGCCGCCAGCGTGAACATTGAGATGATCTCCACCAGCGAGATCAAGATCAGCGTGATCATCAACCTCGACCAGGCTGAGCACGCACTCAAGGCCGTTCACGCAGCCTTCATCGAGGCACCGAAGATCAGCGAAGACTAGAGATTCGCCGGTCGACCGCGCAGGATCCGCAGGAACATGCTCTCCTGGGCATACACGCGCCGATATTTCGAGTCATAATAGGGGCTCTTCAGCATCGCCAGCTGTTTTTCGTCCATCCGTGCGGCAAGCGAATTCCGCCCGCAAAAAGGATCACGGAAATTCAGCAATCGCGCTCAATACTCGAAATTCCGCACTTTACGCAGGCCGAGACGGAACGGGAGCCAACCGAGAATGACCGAGAGGATGATGAAGGCGGAGATGGAGACGATGACCGTCTTCGGATCGGCGGTGAGGTTCTCGCGGCGGGCCCAAGGCGTACCGGCGGCAAGCATGAGCACGGAGCCGACGATATAGAGGAAACTCAAGACCAGGCAGAAGGTACCGCCGAAACCGCTCACGATCTTGCCGGGGTTGTCCTCCTTGAAATTGGGAAAGACGACGCCCATGCCCATGGCCATCGCGTTGAGCGTGACGGTCATGATCGCGATGCAACCGACGAAGTAGGCGGTGCGTTGCCATTCGAGTTTCAGGAAGTGGCAGGAGAGGAAGATCAGGAGCAGGGTCACCATCAGTGAACCGATGGTGGACATCGCGAATTTCGTCTTCACCACCTTCACCAGGCCGAGTGGCGACATGCCGACGATCCAGACGCGCTTGCCTTCCAGCGAGAATTGCGGGAACACAAAGCGCGTCGTCAGCGTGGCGAGATTGAGCGAGCAGGCGAAGAGGTTCAGGTACGAAATGAGATGTTGCCAATACGGGTCGCTCAGTTGCCGGGTGAAGTGGCGGAGGTTCAGGATGTAAACGGCGAGCAGACCAAAGAGCATGATCGTCTGCCCCCATTGCGTGGTATCGCGCCAGAACATCCGCACGTCCTTCACGATCAGAATCCGCACGTCGGATTTCATGAAGGGCAGCAGACGGAACAGGCGTTCGATAAAGCCCTTGGGGTAGGTGAAGATCGCCCGGCGCTCCTGCAATTGGCGGAACCATTCCCAATGTCCGAAAACGTGCGCCCGACTATGTACGGATGAGGAACCGCCGTAGAAATAATTCCCCATCTTGGTCCACGCGAGGAAGCCGAAGAACATCACGTTCGCCGCTAGTACCAGCACGTAAAAGGTCGCGGTGGTGCGCAAACCTTCCACCCAGTTCTGCACCGAGGACGCCAGCCAATAGCTGGGCATCGCCGGAAACTGGGAGAACTCCGTCTTGGCCAACACGCGATCGAGCACGGACAAGACACGCGTCTCGATGGCCTCGTCATCCAGTTGCTCCGGCTGCATCCAATCGCGTACGACGAACACAAAGAACAACGCGAAGAAGATCGTCAGGATCTGAAAGGCCTTGCGATCCATGAAGCGCGCCAAGGTCACAGCTGACCAAGATCCGAAGGTGGCCGGCAAAACAATGAACCCGGCCACCAGGATGGCGGTGAGCACGTAGAAGTCCGGGTTCACCTTGTTCACGTTGCCATAGGCCACCAGCATCGGCGCGATCAGGAAGATAAAGGCCCACGAGGCGAGCATGATCGATTCGATGAATTTCCAGCGATAAATCGTGCGCATGGTCACCGGCGCAGACAGAAGGAATGCGGTTTCCCGGTTTCGAAAGAGTCCCGTGTAGTTGATGATGAGATTACTCAGTAACAGCAGGATAAAGAGCACCGCGAACAACAGGAACAGCAAGCGCTCCATCAGCAGGTCCCCGAGACCGGGGAACGAACGAAGAAAGTCCAGCCCCTTGAAAAAGAGGAAGTAGGTCACGAAGGCATAACCCGCGAGAAAGGTCATGATGACCAGCGTGAGGAGCTTGGACTGTTTGCCGACGGTGAGCACCTTGCGCCAGGCCGTAAGAAAGTTCACGCGCATCAACAGCTTCAGCTGTCGCCACTCGCTCAGATGCCCCCTGGCTGCGGCGCCCGTTGCCGATTCGTCGCTCATACCGCCTCGATGGCCTCCGCCGATCGTTCCTCGGCCACGTTCGCGCCTTCGCGCGTGATGGAGAGAAACGCATCTTCCAGTTCGCCATCCTCGCCGGCCTGCTTCCGCAGTTCATCCGGCGTGCCAATGGCGACGAACTTGCCGAGATTGATGATCCCGATGCGGTCGCCCACCTGTTCGGCCACGCTCAATTGGTGAGTGGAAAGAAAGACGGTCATGCCTTGCAGGGAACGTTCCTTCAACGTGTCCTTTACGACGCGGGCATGATGGGGGTCGAGCCCGACCATCGGTTCGTCGATCACAAAGACTTCAGGATCGTGCAACAACGCGGACGTGATCGCGATGCGTTGCCGCGTGCCGTGCGAAAGACCTTCAATCGGTTTGCGCAGGAAGGGCTCGAGATTGAAGCGCGGGATCAGCTCCTTGGCCTTAGAATCGATTTCGTCGTCGGACATGCGATACATCTGGCCGATAAAACGAATGAACTCCCACGGCGTAAGTTTTTCGTAGAGGAAGGGGAAATCCGGCACGTAGGACATGCGCTTGCGAACTTCGAGCGGCTCGCTCTGCACGTCGAATCCGGCCACCGTAACCTTGCCCGCGGTCGGCCGGATGAGACCGGTGATCATCTTGATCGTCGTGGTCTTGCCCGCGGCGTTCGGTCCGAGCACGCAGAAGAACTCGCCCTTCGGAACGGTGAGCGAAATGTTGTCGACGGCCGTGAGGTCACCGAATTGTTTGGTCAGGTCGGTCAGTTCGATCATTCGTCAAAGGAGGATCAGGCGGTTGTTTCGAAGTTCGATTCCGTTGGGCATCTTGACGCGCATGATTTCACCCGCGCGACTGATCTGGATGGCGATCTCCTCCTGGTTCGGCAATCGAATCGAGATGCGATACACCCGCAGACGCGAGTGCCCGACATGCAGCCAGTCTTGTCGCGCTTCCAGGGAGTTCATGGCCAGCTTCACCATCTGGTCGAGACCGAAGGACTGCTGGGTTTCCGGCGTGCTCAAGCCCGCGAGGAGTCCGCCGGCAAATCCCATGACCGGGCTGTCCCCCAGCATGGCGGCAGCGAGTTTCTGCGGACTGCGGGCATCGTCAAAGGTCAGCTCGCGAAGGAATTCCGAACCGTCCGCGTTCATCGTCACCGTGATCGTCTCGTTGGTGGCATTGGCCGTGAACTGAACGAGTTTCCGTCGTTGACGCAGCGTGAGTTCAAAGCTCGACCAGGTGTTGTTCGTGCTAAAATTGGCCAGCATTTCGAAGTTCACAGTGCCGTATTCCCTAAGGTTTATGCGGCCGGACCGGATTTCCACGTTGTAGTTGCCCGGTGAGAGTACCATGCCGTCGGTCATGAAGATCGTATCCTCTTCGGTCAGATCAATCTCGGCGTCGTCCTCCAGTTCGTCGGGATTCTGCGCGATGAAATCCACCACATCCGTGCTCCAACGAAAGTCGCCCAGTCGCTTTTTGCCGTGGAAAATGTACAGAAAGGAATCGTCCGCGGAACGAAGCATCTTCGTCCACACGAGATTCATCGGCACCTTGCCGCCCGCGATGTCCGCCGCCTGGAAATCCTTGCGATAGAGCTGAACATTCATGACCAACCAGAAGATGGTGATGAGCGCTAAGGGCAGGTGCTTGAGCATGGGCTCCCGGGGTTTTAAGGGCGGCTTCGAGGGAGTCAAGCGGGATCGTCCCGATCTCAAGTCATCAGTGATCGGTAATCGGTAAAAGGTTCCACCACGGCAGCCTTCCGGACTGATCATCGATTACTGAATACTGTTAACTGATGACTGATTACTGGCACTCCCCCTCCCACACTTGCTAGGGTCCGCCGCGATGCGAATCTTATCGGGCATACAACCGTCGGGCGCCCTGCATCTCGGAAACTATTTCGGGATGATGCTGCCGGCGATCGAATTGCAGGAACAGGGTGAGGCGTTCTATTTCATCGCCAATTATCACTCGATGACGTCGCTCTTTGATGCCGACGAACGACGCCAGAACTCGCTCGACGTCGCCCTCGACTTTCTCGCCTGCGGGCTCGACCCGAAGAAAGCGGTTTTCTGGAAGCAATCCGATGTGCCCGAGGTTACCGAATTGACCTGGCTACTCAGCACGCTGACGCCGATGGGCTTTCTCAAACGCTGCCACAGTTACAAGGACAAGACCGCCAAGCTCGCCGGCGGCGACGAGGACAAGGTGAATCACGGTCTGTTCGCCTATCCCGTCCTGATGGCGGCGGACATTCTGATCTTCGACTCCAATGTCGTCCCCGTCGGCCAAGATCAGAAACAGCACCTCGAAGTCACGCGCGACATCGCGATCAAGTTCAATAATCAATACGGCGATACGTTCGTTGTTCCCGAGCCGCGAATTCGCGGTGATGTCGCCAAGGTGCCGGGCACGGACGGCGAAAAGATGAGCAAGAGCTACGGCAACACGATTGAGATCTTTGGAGCCGAAAAGCCGACCAGGAAGCGTATCATGTCCATCCCCATGGACAGCCGTCGCATGGACGAGCCGAAGCCGGATGCGGAGAAGAACATCGCAATCCAATTGTTGAAGCTCGTCGCCCCGGCCGCCGCCGCGCAGGAAGTCGAAGACAAGCTTCGCGCCGGCGGTTTCGGTTACGGTGATTTGAAGAAGGCGCTCTTCGGTCACTACTGGGATTACTTCACTGTCCAACGCGCCAAACGCGCCGATCTCGCCAACAACCTCGACTACGTCAACCAGGTGTTGAAGGAAGGTGCCGAACGCGCCCGCGAAGTGGCCACCGGCGTTCTCGAGCGCGCCAAGAAGGCGAGCGGTTTGAACTGAGGTGGACATCGCCGAAAACATCGCCGGGATCCAAGGGAGAATTGAGGCAGCCTGTGAACGTGCCGGACGCGATCCGGCGACTGTGCAGTTGATGGCGGTTTCCAAGACGCAACCTGCCGCCGCCGTCCGCGCCGCGGTCGCCGCCGGCCAAATACTGTTCGGCGAAAACAAGATTCAGGAAGCCAAGCTCAAGATCCCCGATTGCCCGCCGAGCGCTCGCTTTCATTTCATCGGCCATCTGCAGTCCAACAAGGCCCGGGACGCCGTCCGCCACTTCGCCATGGTGCAAGGCGTCGACAGCCTCAGCATTGCCGAGGAACTCAACAAGCGCGCCGAACAACAGGCCAGAGATCTCCCGATCCTCATCGAGGTGAACGTGGCCGGTGAGGCGAGCAAATTCGGCTATGGTCCCGAACAACTGCTGAAGGAGCTGGATCAACTCGTCGAATTGCCGCGCTTGGAACTACACGGCCTGATGACCATTCCGCCGTACACGCCGGACCCGGAACGTTCCCGTCCATATTTCCAACGCCTCATCGAATTGCAAAAAGCCTGCGAGGATTTTCTCGGTGTGCCTCTGCCGGAATTGAGCATGGGCATGAGCGGGGACTTCGAAGTGGCCGTCGAAGAAGGCGCGACGATCGTGCGCGTCGGCACCGCGATCTTTGGCGAGCGGCGTTACGCCCGAAAGGAATAGATGGACAACCCCGCCGTCGCCCAAATCTTTCGCGAAACCGGCTGGATGCTGGAACTGCGAGACGGGGCCTCCGACAACTCCCGCGCCTACGAACGCGCCCGCCAGGTTCTCCTCAACACTTCCGAGCATCTTGCCGACGAAGCCAAGTGGCCGGAATCCGTGCGCGGACTTTCAGACGAGATCCGCGAGGATCTCCGCCTGCTCATCAAGGAGGGACGCTCCACGACCCACGATGAGTTGCGGGCCGCGCACCCACCCGGCCTGTTTGAATTGCTGCAACTTCCGGACTTCAACGCACCCCGCGTGCATCGACTCCGCGACAAGCTCGGCATCGAATCGGTGGAGGATCTCGAGAACGCCTGTCACGAGGGCAAGATCCGCGAGCTCGCCGAATACGACGAGTCCACCGAGAACCGGATGCTCGATGGCATCACCTTCTGGCGTTCCAACGCCGATCGACACCATCTGCACATCGCCTGGGTCAAGGCCAACCCCATCCTCGCGGAATTTCGGAATCTGCCCGGGGTCATTCGTTGCAGCGCCACCGGCTGTTTGCGGCGTTGGACCGAAACGGTCCCTGGTATTTCCATCCTGGTTTCCGCCATGGACACGGCCGCGGTCCTCGACTACTTCGCGACCCGCAAGGATGTCATGAAGGTGACGTCCCGCGACGAGACCACCGTGAATGTCGTTCTCCGCGGCGGCTTGCGCGCAACTTTGCGCGTCGTCAGCGACCGCATGTTCCCCTTCGCATTGGCCAAGTTCACCGGCAGTCAGGAGCACTACGATTCCCTTTGCCGACGGGCGCTGGCCCGCGGCATGCGGTTGAACGAATTCGGACTTTACCGCTCCGTCGAAGAGACCTCCGATCCCAAGCTGCGAGTGAACTGCCTCGGCGAAGAAGATCTCTACCAAAAACTCGGTCTCGATTTCATCCCGCCGGAGTTGCGTGAGAACGAGGGCGAATTCGAAGCCGCCGCCGAACATCATCTTCCGCCCCTGGTCGAGTGGACCGGCCTGCGCGGTTCCCTGCACAATCACTCGAATTGGAGCGACGGACGACAGACACTTGAGGAAATGGCCTCCAACGCCTACGACATGGGCTGTTCCTATTGGGCCGTCACCGATCATTCCGTGAACTGCTTCTCCGGCAAGGGCATCGACGTCAAAAAAGTCATCGCCCAGATCAACGACATCGAACTGGTCAACCAACGATATCAGGATGCCGAACGCCCCTTTCGCCTCCTCTCCGGCATTGAAGTCGATATCAAGGCCGGCGGCGTCCTCGATTTCGAAAACGAAATCCTGGCTCAACTCGATGTCGTTGTCGCCAGCGTCCATCAATCACTTGGCGCCAGCGAAATCGAGATGACGCGCCGTTTCATTGCCGCCGCCGAAAACCGCCAGGTACAAATACTGGGGCACTTGAGCGGCCGTCTCCTCCTCCAACGCGAGGCCTGCAAAGTCGACCACAAGGCCGTCATCGACGCCTGCGCCGCCACTGGCACCTGGATCGAACTCAACGCCAGTCCCTGGCGCCTCGACATGGATTGGCGTCATTGGCGCTACGCCCGGGAGCAAGGCGTGAAATGCGTCGTCAACGCCAACGCCCACCGTGCCGAGCACGGTCAATACCTTCGCTTCGGCGCCCACCTCGCCCGCAAAGGCTGGCTCACGAAATACGACAT
>JBMYQZ010000073.1:0-12567 GCA_049601855.1 Limisphaerales bacterium
GATCCAGCGGCGTGGTCGCCATCTCATTTATCGTTGGCGCCTTCTGTTCGGCGCTGGCTGGTTTCATCGGAATGAAGGTGGCCACCAAGGCTAATGTCCGCACCACCAACGCGGCCCGCACCGGGCTTTCCCAAGGCCTGCACGTCGCCTTCACCGGCGGTTCCTGCATGGGCATGGGCGTGGTCGGACTCGGGATTCTCGGACTTGGCGGACTCTATTTCATCTACACGAAGCAAGGCTGGGAAACCGCGAAAGTCCTGACCGTCCTCACTGGCTTTTCCTTCGGTGCCTCATCGATCGCGCTCTTCGCCCGCGTCGGCGGAGGGATCTACACCAAGGCGGCCGACGTCGGCGCTGACCTAGTCGGCAAGGTGGAAGCTGGTATCCCGGAAGACCATCCGCTCAACCCCGCCACGATCGCGGACAATGTGGGAGACAATGTCGGTGACGTCGCCGGTATGGGCGCTGATTTGTTTGAATCCTACGTCGGCTCGATTCTCGCCACCATGGTGCTGGGTTCGGCCTTGGCCCAGTTGCCTGTGTTCGCCGATCATATGGGAGGCTTGGCTCCGGTGCTGTTGCCCTTGTTCCTCGCCGCGGCCGGCATCATCGCTTCCATCATTGGAACTTTCTTCGTGAAAGTGAAGGAAGGTGGCAACCCGCAGAAAGGTCTGAACCTGGGCGAACTCGTCGCTGGTGGACTCATGCTCATCGCCTCGTGGTTCATCATCACCAACCTGCTGCCCAAGGAATGGACGATCAACGGCCATACCGCCACCTCGACCGGTGTCTTCTTCGCCACGATATTCGGGTTGGTCTCCGGCGTGCTGATCGGGACGATCACCGAGTATTACACCGGCATCTACAAGAAGCCGGTTATGGAAATCGCCCGCCAGTCTCTGACCGGCACGGCGACCAACATCATTTCCGGGCTTGGCGTTGGCATGCGTTCGACCGCGTGGCCGATCCTCATTATCGCCACCGCCATCATCGGCGCCTATCAGTGCGCCGGACTCTACGGCATCGCCATCGCGGCCGTCGGCATGCTCGCCAATACCGGCATTCAGCTCGCCGTCGATGCCTACGGTCCGATCGCGGACAACGCCGGTGGCATTGCCGAAATGTCCCAACTTGACCCCGAGGTGCGAAAACGCACTGATCGCCTTGACGCCGTCGGCAACACCACCGCCGCCATTGGCAAAGGCTTCGCAATCGGTTCCGCAGCCCTCACCGCCCTCGCTCTCTTCAGCGCATTCATGTCGGCTGCCAATCTCGAATCCATCGACATCTCCAAGTCTTACGTCATGGCCTGTCTCTTCGTGGGGGCCATGCTTCCCTTCCTCTTCTCCGCGATGGCCATGGACGCGGTCGGTCGCGCTGCCATGGCAATGATCGAAGAAGTCCGCCGTCAGTTCGCCAACATTCCGGCGCTCAGAAACGCCCTTGATGTCATGCGCAAGAACGAGGGCAAGGACGAAGCCGACTGGTCTGACGAAGACAAGGAAACCTTCGCCAAGGCCGATGGCGCCGCGGAATATGGCAAGTGTGTCGAGATCTCCACGCAGTCTGCCATCAGGGAAATGATTCTTCCCGGTCTGCTCGCCGTCGTCACTCCGGTCGCGGTTGGTATCGGGTTCAAGAAATTCGGAATGGACGGGGCGGAAGCGCTCGGTGGTTTGCTCGGTGGTGTCACCGTCTCCGGCGTCCTCCTCGCCCTCTTCCAGGCCAATGCCGGCGGCGCGTGGGACAATGCCAAGAAGATGTTTGAGGAAGGCATCGAGATCAACGGCGAGAAATACACCAAAGGCTCCGAGCCTCACAAAGCCGCGGTCGTTGGGGACACGGTCGGCGATCCCTTCAAGGACACGTCCGGCCCCTCGCTGAACATCCTCCTCAAGCTGATGTCGGTTGTCGCGCTTGTGATCGCACCATTCCTGCTCTCTTGAGTCTCGAAGACAAGCTCTACCCCCTGCTCTCGGTTTACGAATCGATGCCCTTGGGCATTCGGAAAGCCGTCGGCGCGGGATGGCGAATGCTTCCCAAGAGCATGCGGCTGGGGCAACGATTCGAAGAGTTTGAGCAACTCGTTCGTGACTGCGAGAATTGGAGCACGGAGCAGATCGCCGAATACCAAACCGAGCAAGTCCGCCAATCCCTGACCGAGGCGTGGCGCAACTGTCCCTTCTACGAAAAGCACTTCCTTGACGCCGGCTTTGATGCGAAGGGCTTCTCGTCGCTTGATGATCTTGCGAACTGTCCTTTCCTCACCAAGCAGGACATCCAGGAACATCGCGAACAGATAGTCTCGCGCCAGAAGCCGGAATCCGACCGACTCTACCTCACCACCGGCGGTTCCACCGGCGAGCCCGTCGGTTTCTATCTGCACAAGGGCGTGAGCCGCCCAAAGGAACAAGCTTTCCTCGAAGGCCAATGGCGACGCGCGGGTTACGAAAGCGGCATGCGGCTGGCCGTCATCCGCGGTCAGGTCACCGATGAAAAGGCCACCGGCCAAATCTCCTTCTACGACGCCACTCGTAATTGGCTGATGCTCTCCTCGTATCATCTCACCGAGGAACGACTGCCGGAGTATCTCGCAGCCATTGAACAGTTTCAGCCCGACCTGCTCCACGCCTATCCCTCCGCCGCCCTGCAATTGGCAGAATATCTGGACAAGGCCGGACAAACCTGGCGCACCGAGTTGCGTGGCATCCTCTGCGGATCTGAACGCTTGAATATCCCTCAGAAACGGCTCTTGGAAAAAGTCTTCGGCTGTCGGGTCTATCGTTGGTATGGCCATTCCGAACGCGTCATCCTGGCAGGCGAAGGACGGGATTCGGAACTCGGCTATTTCTGGCCCAGCTACGGCTACGTGGAGTTCGGCGATCCTGACACGGACGGCTATCGCGAAGTCATCGGAACGTCTTTTCACAATCACGTGATGCCCTTGA
This sequence comes from Limisphaerales bacterium, assembly GCA_049601855.1. Lineage (GTDB taxonomy): Bacteria > Verrucomicrobiota > Verrucomicrobiia > Limisphaerales > JAYPXF01. Next base: position 2,949 of record JBMYQZ010000073.1, read on the forward strand.
TCCGCTACCGCACCGGCGATTATGTGAAGCTGGAGGAAGGCGACCAACTCGAATTCCCCTGGCCCGCTGTTTCCGAGATCGCCGGACGCGAGCAGGAATTCCTCGTAAGCGGGACGGGACGCCACATTTCCCTCACTGCCTTTAACATGCACAGCGACATCTTCGACAATCTCTATGCCGTGCAGTTCTACCAGGAGGAACCGGGCATTGCCGAACTGCGCTATGTCCCCAGCCCCGAGTTCAAGGCATCACGCCTCGACGCCATCCGCGAAGGGGTACAACGAAAACTCGGCGACGACTTCACCTTTGAAATGCGCGCGGTGACGGAGACGGAGAAAACCGATCGCGGCAAACACAAGTGGCTGGTGAGCAACCTTGGTTGATTTCACGGTTTTAATCTGAAACGCTCGACCTCACGTGAAGCAGATTGCGCAATACCAGGATGGACGATTGGAACTGCAGGAAGTTCCTGTTCCCGTTGCGCCTCCGGGAGGTGCGCTGGTTCGCGTCACGCATTCGGTGATCAGCATCGGCACGGAGAAGATGAAGGTCGAGCAGGCGAACATGAGCCTGCTACGGAAAGCCAAGGCCCGACCAGATCAGGTTCGCAAGGTCATCGAGACCGCCCGCAATCTCGGTTGGCGCGCCGCCTGGGACAAGGTGAAGAACCGCCTGTCCTCCCCCACCCCGCTGGGCTACAGCGCCGCGGGCGAAGTGGTCGCGGTGGATTCTGGCAACACCCGCTTTCGCGTCGGCGACCAGGTCGCTTGCGCCGGAGCTGAGTGCGCCTTTCACGCCGATTTCATCGCCCAGCCCGACTTGCTGATGGCCAAGGTACCGGAAGGTGTACCCAACGATCACGCCGCTTACACCACGATCGCTGCCATTGCGCTCCAAACCGTTCGACAGGCCGATCCCAATCTCGGAGATCGGGTGCTGGTGTTGGGACAGGGTTTGGTCGGGCTTTTCGTCACCAACCTGCTGGCGATCAACGGGGCTCGGGTAATGGCGGTCGATCTCCTGCCCACACGCAAGCAGCTGGCAATGTCACTCGGGGCCGAACGCTTCGTGGTTCCGGGCGAACAGAAACTTGAAGAGGAAGTCCGGGAGTGGACGCAGGGATTTGGCGTCGATGGAGTCGTGGTCTGCACCGCAGCGGCATCGAATGGTCCGATTGATCAGGCGGTCGACTCGCTCCGCGATCGCGGCCGCATGACGATTGTCGGCAACACCCACACCGAACTGCATTGGAAGGTCGCCTATGCGAAGGAGATCGAAGTTCGTTATTCCCGCTCCTATGGGCCGGGCCGCTACGATCCCGCTTACGAGTTTGGCGGCGGCGATTATCCGATCGGTTACGTGCGCTGGACGGAGGGACGCAACTTCGACGCCTGCCTGCATCTGATGAAGACCGGGCAACTGAAGATCGACGAACTGACCACCCGTCGCGTGAAGTTTGACGACTGCCTCGATATCTATCGCGAACTGGGTGCCGGCACCTCCAAGGACGTCGGTGTGGTCATTGAGTACGACGACACTCCAGCTCCTGAACATTCCATTGCGCCCAAGGCAACGGCGGGCACTCCGAGAAAGCAAAGCATCGAACCGGTCGCCGCCGTCGATGTGATCGGTGCGGGCAACTTTGCCCGGACAATGTTGCTCCCGCATCTGGCGGGATTGGAACTCGGAAACGTGGTCAACCAAACCGCCTTGAGCGCGAATCACGTGAAGACGAAGTTTGGCTTTGATGAAGCCGGCACGGATGCCAAGGCGGCCTTGCTGAAGGACGGTCATCGTGGCGTGATCATCGCCACCCGTCATCACCTCCATGCCGACCTGGTAATCCAGGCGTTATCCTCAAATCGGCATATCTTCGTGGAGAAACCCTTATGCCTCCGCCGTGAGGAGATGGACGCCATCGACCATGCAATGGCAAATTCGGAAGGAAGTCTGCAGATCGGATTCAACCGACGCTTCGCCCCCGCCAGTGTTGAATTGCGCCGCATTCTCGCCAACACGCCCGGTCCCAAATCGGCGAGTTTCCGGGTCAACGCCGGCAAGCTTGATCCCGAGCATTGGTACGCGAATCATGCGGAGAGCGGTGGGAGGGTATTGGGTGAAGCCTGCCACTTCTTCGATTACTTTCGATTTTTGTTCACAGCCAAACCGGTGCGCGTTTTCGCCCATCCCGTCTGGCCCGCGGAGGGACAGAGCCCGTTCCCCGACACGGTGACCGCGCAGATCGAATTCGAAGACGGTTCATCAGGCCAGGTGATCTACACCGCTGAAGGCGACTCCAGCTTCCCGAAGGAGACGCTGACCGTTTTCGGTGCGAATCTGGTCGCTGAGATTGAGAACTTTAAAAAGCTTGTCGTTCATCAGAACCGGAAGAAGACCAAGCACTCCTATTCCTCGAAGGGCCACGCCGAACAAATGGCGGGTTGGAGTGCTTTCCTCGGCGGCAATTCTCCCCACCTGTTCCCTTACGAAGATGGCCGTCTGAGCATGCATCTCACCTTCGCCGTTCTCGAGTCCATCCAAACCGGGAAGTCCGTCGAATTATGAATCGATTGATTCTCATCTTCCTGTTGGCGATTCCGGTCCAAGCGATCGACCTGGTCATCGCCAACGGTCGAGTGATGGATCCCGAGACCGGATTGGATGTGGTCTGCCACCTCGGCGTCACGGATGGACAGATCACGCACTTGTCCGACAAACCCCTGTCGGGCAGACAAACCATCGAAGCGACCGGACTCGTCGTCGCACCGGGATTCATCGACCTGCACCAACACGCTCAAGACGAGCGCACTTATGAACTCAAGGCTCTGGACGGAGTCACCACCGCCCTGGAATTGGAACTCGGCGCGGCTGATATCGACGCTTGGTACCGGGAACGGGAGGGCAAATTGCCCATCAACTTCGGAACCAGCATCGGGCATGTGAAGGTCCGCATGGCCGTGATGGGACATCAACTATCGTTCGTTCCCGGGGCCGATTCGGATGCGGCGAAAAAGGAAGCCGGGCCCGATGATTTGAAGAGATTAAAGGCAGGCATCGAAAAGGGGCTGAAGCGCGGCGCCCTCGCCGTGGGATTCGGCATCGCCTACACACCCAGCGCAACCCGCATCGAAATCACCGAAATGTTTCGAGTGGCCGCGAAGTATCAGGCGCCGTGCCACGTGCATCTCCGCCGGAGCAACGAGGCCTTTGAATCCGGCGCGATCGGTCCCTTCCAGGAAGTCTTGGCCACCGCCCTCGTCACCGGCGCCCCACTGCACATCGTGCATCTCCAGGCCACGGGCAAACGTAACACCTTCGAGCTTCTCCGCATGGTCACGGCGGCGCAAGCCAAGGGTATCGATCTGTCCGCCGAAGTTTACCCCTACACCGCCGGCATGACCGACATCAAGGCGGCGATCTTCGATCCCGGCTGGCGCGCGCGCTTCGGACTCGACTACCACGACATGCAATGGGCCCAGACCGGCGAACGGATGACGGCCGAGACCTTTAAGAAATATCGCAAGATCGGCGGCATGATTGTACTGCACACCAATCCGGAATCATTGGTAAAGAAAGCTGTTGCCCATCCCGTCACCATCGTCGCGAGCGACGGCTTGATCGGCCATCCACGCAATGCGGGAACGTTCTCGCGAGTGCTCGGTTATTACGTCCGCGAGGAGAAAGCGATGTCGCTGATGGAGGGATTGCGCAAGATCACATTTTTTCCGGCGCAACGCTTGGAGAAACGCGCACCGGCGTTTCGCAAGAAGGGACGATTGCAGGTGGGTTGCGACGCGGATATTACGGTCTTCGATCCAAAGACGATTGTCGATCGCGCTACCTACCTGAACCCACGCGAGCCTTCAACGGGCGTTCGTCACGTATGGGTTCGGGGGGAAGCGGTGGTGCAGAGCGGTCGATTCTTGGAGGGGAGCAAGATGGGTAAATCCGTTCGGGCTCCGATTGCCAAGTAACTTCACGGCACAATCGAGCCGCCGGTAGATGAGCCCGCACCAGTCGCCCCTGCCGCACCCGCACTGCCGGACGCTGACGTCGATCCACCATTCGCATCCACACCCAACAGGACCAAGACCGCGATCGCTGAACTCGACAATCCGCTACCGTTCGAGATGGATCCCGAGGCGCCGCCACCATTCCCTGTAAGACTCGCAAAGATGGCCTGCAACAATTCGTTTCCTGACGCGCCCGTCAATTGCGCAGCCAAGGCTGCGACGGCCGCTGATTGGGCGATTTGCGTAGCCGCCTGCTGTGAAGCTGGGTCCAGATTCTGCGTCGCAGTGATCACCGCGTTAATGGCCTCGGTGCTGGAGCCTCCCGACGAAATGATCCCGCCGACCAATCCGGTCGACAAAGCCCCGGAACTAATCGCGTTCAATTCCGCCTGGCTCAAGGCACTTACCTGACTCGACAGCACCCCCAGAATCCGGTTCACGGATGCTTCCGAGTCCGTCGCGGCGACCGACGAGTTGGCGGCGGCCACAGCCGCGTTGAAAGCTTCCTGCGAGGCGAAGGCGCCGAACAAGGATTCCAACTGTTCCTGGGGGTATTAATTCTGCGCGCCGGCAATCGCGCTCAAAGCCCGGTCACGGGCTTCGAGCTTCAGTTGTTGGAGTTGTTGCGGATCAGCGGTGTCTTGAAAGGTCGCCTAGCCCACGGCCAGCGGATTGCTGGGCGAACCACCATCGGCCAAAACGCGATAGTAGTCGTAGTCATCGAGTTGCGAATGGGGAACCTCCACCGAACCAGTGGCGTTGACGACCGCGACAATGTTCTGCCACGCCTCCAAGTCATTCGAGCCTTGTACCGTGAAGGTCTCTCCGACTGACCCCGCGAGCAAAAGCTTCTGGTCCGCCGCCTCCATTCGATGGGTGCCGACGAGAACCACGAGCAGCGACAAAGTGAAGGCCACAATTGGGTTTCGGGGCTCTCGAATCATGATTCCATTGAAATTCAAGCAATGCACCCGGTCAAGTTGACTAACGGAAGAACAGCGGCAACTCACGCCGCAAGGCCTCAAAGAACTCGATCGTATACTCCCGGAAGTCAGCCCGGCGGGCCTCGGGTATTTCAAAATCCGCACCGTCGAATTTCATTTCGTAGGATTCGTTGAGAACAAGCTCCCCGCAGAGGAATCGAAAGCAATCGTGCTCAAAACTGAAACGTTCATTCACGTTTTTATCGGACAGCAAATCCGTCCCCTTGCCGGACTTGCGCGCACATTCCGAATCGGTTTCAAAATCGAAGACCTGCTCTCCGACGCGCATCTCGCAACCACGGGTGACGATTTCCTGATCTGCCTTGGCGGTCAACTCGAGGGCCGCCCATGGTTTTGACCCGCGCTTCTGCGGCAGCACGACCGTCCAGTGAAGAGTCCAATTGGAGGTCTTTTTGCTCATCAAGCCGCCCTTCTTGCTGAGCGTGAATTCATCGGGATGTCGGTATACCACCTGCACGGAATTGTGGTTGCCTTCCTTGTCCAAATCCACCGGGTCAAAGATATGATTGATCTTGGCAACGCTGGACTCGGGGGTGCAGATCTTCTTGCGATTGGGAGGGGTCGCAGCGGGATTGGCTTGCTCGGCCTTGATCGTCGCCTTGCGTTCGCCAAGTCGTTGCATCGTCGCGGCGTGCAGTTTTGGCCCCTCCTCGTTCTCGGCTGTCTCGGTCACCGCGGCCATCTGATCCGGCTCGGGTGGCGGAGGCAGATCCTTGCTCAATAGAAATACCGGTTCCGAACAGTGTGGGCAGGTCGTCTCCTCCCCTTCTCGCTCAGCAGGGTAATAAATCCCGCCGCGACAGAACGGACAGGCAATCGTAATCATCTCTTCTTCGGCCATCGATGTTGGGTGCCTCGAGCATCATCAAGCCCGCCGACACGAACAAGTCTATTTCCAGCTGGGCGCCATCTTCAGCGCAGTCCCAGCTTGGCCAATTCCGCCCGAAACAGATAGCAGAGAGCCTTGAGACTGAGCTCGACGAAGCAATACGGCTTCGCGATGAGATCCATGGCATCACCCAGCGACTGGACCCGGCTCTGATATTCGTGAAGCACGGTCACAAAGACAATGGGGGTATTTGCGTAGGTGGCTTCCTCGCGAAGGTATTGTGACAGTTCCACGCCGCTCATGCCGACAATGTCGATGTCGAGCACGAAGAGATCGAAGTGCTCGGCCTTGGCGGTCATCAGGGCTTTATGCCCATTGGCTTCAGAATCGGCCTTCAACCCCGCCCGTTCGAGAGCATGAAGGGCGGCGCGTCGGGAAATCTCCTCGTCTTCCACCACCATGATTCGTGGTTGGAAGTTGACCAGTGATGGAAGCTGCGCGGCATGCGCCACAAGACGTTCCAGAAATCCCATCGTCTGCGAAGAAGTGCGAACGGTCGAAATCGTGACGTGGGCCGGATTGTCGTGCATCTCCCGGAATAACGCATGGTACACCTCGGCCAAGCGGGCAATCATACCGACACCAACCGCGCCGGCTGTTCCGGCCAAGCCGTTGCAGGCACGGCTCAACTCAAGCAGGCACGCCTGTCGTTGATCCTCATTGGTGGTCGTCAGCAGGGTGTCGTGGACAGATTTGAATCCTTCCATGAAACCCGGAAGGCTGTTCAGGAATTCCTGCCGGGGAGAAGCGGCGACCGGTTGCTGCGCAGCCTGCACACCGGGAGTCTGAGGCACATTCATTGTCCCACTGGCGACGGGAGCAACGGTCAGCGTGGAGGAGGGGGTGGCTGGGGCCGAAGCGGCAGCGGCCCGCTTCAATAGTTCGTTCACCTTGCCCACCAATTTCGCGGGGTTGGTATTCGCCTTCATGAGCACCTCGGATGCACCGAGCGCCCAGGCCTCTTCGATGATCCGGGGTTGGTAGGCGTTGGAAAAAACGACCACCGGGATCATTGCCCGAGCCGGGTCTTCGCGAATCGTGCGCAGTATTTCCAATCCATTGACCTGCGGCAACATGATGTCGAGCACCACGATATCCGGGGCAAATTCCTCCAACTTGGACAACGCACTCTGACCGTCGGCAGCGTGGTCGACTTGAAACCCCTCCTCTTGGAATCGACGGGTGTAGATGCTGGCGATAATTCGATCGTCTTCGACTATCAGCAGCTTGGCCATTCTCAGCTCCGGTATTGATCCAAGTATCTGCCGATTCGCTCGAACTCGGCCTTTACCTTGTCGAGCTGTATCTGTGCGTTGGTGATGTCACCGCCATCGCCCATCCGCTCCAGTTCCCGCATCGGCGCAACCAGGCCATCCATACCACAAGTGGCATTGGCACCGGCGCAACTGTGGGAAATTCGACGCACCTCGGCCGCATTGCCGGCCATGATGGCGTTTTGAATCTCCTCGATCTGTCCGGTTGTCTGGTCGAAATAGAGTTCAACCAGTTCCATGAATCCTTCATCCGTGCCACCGCCCAAATCGCGAAGTTTGTCGATGTCCACCGGTGGTGGCCCGTCCGTATTCTGATCAGTCATTTCCGTCGTCGGTGTATCAGCCGCTGGTTCAGCGACCGCAAAATGTGGTGCCCAACTTTCTATCATTTCTCGCAGGGTGTCCGGACGAACCGGTTTGGGCAGATAGTCGTTCATACCCGCCTGCATGCAAATCTCACGGTCTCCCAAAACTGCATTGGCGGTCAAAGCAATTATAACCGTCTGGCGCGTCCGCGCACTGCCGAGCTTGGTCTCCAGTTCGCGTATCTTTCGTGTCGCTTCCAACCCGTCCATGATCGGCATCTGCACGTCCATGAACACAATGTCGTAGGGCGAATGGGTGATCGCATCGAGAGCCTCCTGCCCGTTGTTGGCCACGTCCGCCCGGTAGCCCTGTTGCTCGAGCAGACGGAGCGCCACCTTCTGGTTGATAACGTTGTCCTCCGCCAGCAGGAACCGCAGCGGCAACTGTTCGGAGAGTTGCTGTTTTACACTGACCTGGGTTTCCGCAGCCCATGACGGTGGCGCCGTGCGATAAGGGGCGGCGAGGGTTTCCCACAATTGCGCCCGTCGAACCGGCTTGGAAACGCAACCCTGCACGGAGTTGGCGATGTCCGGCACGTCCTGCAACCGAAAGCCTTTGGGCGCCAGCAACACGACGGTGGGAATCGAGCTTGGCGGACGCCGGGCGATACTGCGAACCAACTCGAGCCCGTCCTCCTTGCCCAGCTTGATGTCAATCACCGCGATGTCGCACCGGCCACCATCGAGCGTCTGGTTCGCTTCCTTGATGTTCTTGGCCTGAGTCGTCTCCATCCCGGCCGCAGCCAACTTGGACACCACTGCCTCAGCCTGACTTTGATTGGAAGCTACGACCAGCACCTTGTGATCGCTCAGATCCGTTGGTGCCGGCTCAGCCTCTTCCCCGGTCGGCGCCATCGCCACCGTGAAATGAAAACTCGAGCCCTCACCTGGCGCACTGTTCATCCACATGCTGCCCCGCATCATTTCGGAGAGAGTACGACTGATGGCGAGCCCCAGGCCAGTACCGCCAAACTTGCGGGTCGTCGAGGCGTCCACCTGGCTGAAGGAATCGAACAGCTCTTTCTGCTTGTCCAACGGAATTCCGATGCCGGTATCGCGCACGCAGAAGTGAATCGTCTTGGGCGTGGGCTTCGAGGGAAGGAGGCTCTTCGGTTGTCGGCGGGGTGCTTCCGGAAGATTCACCGTCACGGACACCTCGCCCTGCTCGGTAAACTTCACCGCATTGCTGAAGAGGTTCACGAGGATCTGTCGCACGCGGGTGATGTCGCCAACCACGTGCGGCGGAACGTCCTCGGCGATGCGGTAGCTCAGCTCCAGCCCCTTCTGCCCCGCGGTCGCGGCCAGCAAATCCAACGCATCCTCGACGCACAGCCGCAGATCAAAGGGTTGTTCGTCCAATTCTATCTTGCCCACTCGATCTTCGAGAAGTCGAGAATGTCGTTGATGTTATCGAGGAGATTGTTGCCGGAATTACGAATCGTCTCGGCGTAATCCCTTTGTTCGGAGGTCAGCTCCGTATCCAGGAGCAGACTGCTCATGGCGATCACACCGTTCATCGGTGTACGAATCTCGTGGCTCATGTTCGCCACGAAGTCGGACTTGGCGCGGGCGCCGGCCTCGGCTTCGGCTCGGGCGACCTCTAGTTCGTCGCGCATGCGCTTGGCGTTCAAGACGGCGTTGACGCGGGCCCGGAGTTCGGCCGCGGCGAAGGGCTTGGTCAGGTAATCGGTCGCGCCCAGATCAAAGGCGGTGACCTTCTCCTCAATCGTGTTGCGTCCGGTGAGCAGGAATACTGGAATGTCCTTCGTCCCCTCCCCGGCCTTCAACTTGCGCAGCATGTCGAAACCGTCCGTATCGGGCAGCCCCAAATCGAGCAGGATGATGTCGAAGGAATTGCCCACGACTTCTTCCAATCCACGGGCACCGCTGTTGGCGTAGGTGAACTCTATGTTTTCCTGTTCGCGGAGGCAGGCAGCGACGGTTTCGTTGATGTTCGGATCATCATCGATCAGGAGAACTTGAAAGGCGTTATGGGTGGCGCTCAACGACACAGGATATGGGGAAAACTAGGGCGTGTTCGAAAACTTGAAAAAGCCAAAGATCGGGCTTGTAC
>JBMYQZ010000074.1:0-12542 GCA_049601855.1 Limisphaerales bacterium
AGCAGATCCCTTTGAACCGCTTTGGCGAACCGGAGGAGATTGCCAACGCCATCCTGTTCCTTTGCAGTCCGCTGGCCGACTACGTCACCGGCCAGACGATTCACGTGAATGGCGGCTGGTACGCATGAGTCCGCCGCGGGACCAGAAGCTTTGCTCCGCCGCGGATGCCGTGGCCCTGGTCAAGGATGGCGATACGATCGCGTGCGGCGGTTTCGTCGGCAATGCGCATCCGGAAGCTTTGACCGCGGCATTGGAACGGCGCTTCCACGCGGATGGTGATCCGAAGAATCTCACCCTCGTTTACGCTGCTGGACAAGGCGACGGCAAACAGCGTGGCCTGAATCATCTCGCTCACGAAAGACTGGTGAAACGTGTGATCGGCGGACATTGGGGACTTGCTCCGGGACTTGGCCGGCTCGCCATCGAGAACAAGATCGAGGGCTACAATTTTCCGCAAGGAGTCATCTGTCACCTGTTACGTGAGATCGCTGCGGGCCGGCCCGGACTGGTCACCCGCGTCGGCATGGGCACGTTCATTGATCCGGCGATGCAGGGTGGCCGGCTCAACGCGCGCACGACCGAGGAACTGGTTTCGCGCCTCGAGATTGATGGCGAACCGTTTCTCTTTTACCGTGCCTTTCCCCTGACCGTTGGTTTCATTCGGGCGACGACGGCGGATCCGTTCGGCAATCTCTCGATGGAGGATGAGGCCGTCATCGGAGAGGTGTTGCCCATCGCGGAAGCCGTTCGTAATTCCGGCGGCACCGTGATCGCCCAGGTGAAGCGTCTGGCGGATGAACCGCTACCACCGCATGCCGTCAAGGTGCCGGGCATTTTCGTCGATCGCATCGTGTTGGCGGAAGCGGGTGAACATGACCAGACCTTTGCGGAACCAATGAACGCGGCCTATTGCCAGGCCGGCGAGTTGGATTCCGGCGACGAATCGATGTCGATGAATGAACGCCGCATCATTGCCGCACGAGCCTGTGATGAACTGCGTCCGGGCGATATTGCGAATCTCGGCATCGGTATGCCCGAGGGAATCGCTCGCATCGCGGGAGAGCGAGGCCTGCTACAGGAAGTGACGCTTACGGTCGAGAGTGGTCCCATCGGCGGACGTCCCGCGGGCGGCTTGAGTTTCGGCGCCTCGGCACATCCGCAGGCGATCATCGACCAACCTGCGCAATTCGATTTCTACGACGGGGGCGGTTTGGACTACGCCGCGCTGGGCGCCGCGCAAATCGATCGTCATGGCAATGTCAACGTCTCCAAGTTTGGCACCCGTCTCGCCGGCGTCGGGGGATTCGTCAATATTTCACAAAGCGCCAAGCGCTTGATCTTCTGCGGCACCATGACCTCGGGCGGACTGGCGACTAAGGTGGTCAACGGCAAGCTCGTCATTGAGAACGAAGGTCGTAACCGGAAGTTGATCAAGGAAGTCGAACAGGTTTCCTTCAGTGGTGGGATGGCCGCCGAAGCGAAGAAAGATGTGCTGTTCGTGACCGAGCGCGTCGTCTTTCGCCTGACCGGTGAAGGACTGCGGTTGCTCGAACTTGCGCCGGGCATCGACCTGCAAACCCAGGTGCTCGACCTCATGGATTTCGAACCGATCGTCCGCGACGTGAAGCCGATGCCGGAGCACCTATTCGTACATCCGGAACAGGCCTGAGTGATCGAGGTCGCCGTGGCCGAGTTCGTGGACGAAGGTCTCCCACTGCTGCCGGCAATTGTCCAAGGTGTTTGATTTCAGGCCGACCGATTTGGCCAGTTCACAGATCAGCCGCACGTCCTTCAACTGCAGTTCCGAACGTCCTCCCGGTTCGAAATCACGGTTGACCATCCGGTTGCCGTGCAAGTCGAGGATGCGGCTCTCGGCAAAGCCACCGAGCAGTGCCTCGCGCACCTTCGCCGAATCGACCCCCGACAATTCCGCCATTCGCAGCGCCTGCGCGACCGCATCGATCGTCTGCGCCACGATGAGTTGGTTGGCGAGCTTGGTGACCTGGCCGGAACCGGCCGGGCCGAGATGGGTGACGTGAGCGCCAACCGCTTCCAATACCGGCAACGCGCGTTGGTAATTCTCTTCCGTGCCGCCGGCCATGATCGTGAGCTTTGCCGCCTCCGCACCGACTTGTCCGCCGGACACCGGTGAATCAATCCAGTTCATCGCCGCTGCGAACTCCTTCGTCGCCGGCACGCCGGTCGTTCCGAAATCAATCATCAACGCGTTTTCGCTCAGTGCGTCTTTCAGCTCCGTGACGATTGCCTGCACCACTTCGGTCGTCGTGAGATTGAGGCAGATGATTCCCGCTCCAATTTCTTGCGCCAGATCGGGCAGTGATGCCGCGCGTGTCATTCCTTGGGATACCGCTTTCTCCGCGGGTGCGTCGCTGCGGTTCCAAACGATCACCTCCGCGCCTGCTTCATGCAGATGGCGGGCGCCGGGTGCGCCCATGTTTCCGAGTCCGATGTAGCCGATCTTTTGTCCTGTCAATTCGTTGCTCATGCTTGTTATCCGGTCTTGAATCGGCTACCAGACTGCCACCCGCAAACGATCGTTTGCAAACACCAAGCATCCCATGAAGGTCATCATTACCGGCGGCGGCGGTTTCCTCGGCTCGCAACTCGCCAACAAACTTGCCGAGCGCGGTGAACTCACCGGTCATTCCGGCAACCCGGAGCCGATTGAGGAAATCATCCTGCTCGATGCCCGCTTTGCCGTATCTGCCACCGATCCCAGGATCAGCCAGATCCAGGGCAACGTCAGCGATCGCGACACGATTTTCTCCCTTGTTGAGCAGACGCAATCTCCGACGATATTTCATCTCGCCTCGATGGTCAGCGGCGAGTGCGAGGAACGCTACGACGACGCCATCCGCGTCAACCTCGAGGGGGGGCAGAACATCTTCGAAGCCGCCCGCGCTTTGAAGGGCCGTCCGCGCGTTGTCTTTGCCAGCAGTATCGCCAGTTTCGGTGGCGAGGATATGCCGGGTGTGCAGACCGATCGCACCAAGCACACTCCACAAACTACGTACGGCATGACCAAGGCGATCTGCGAGTTGATGATCAATGACCATACGCGCAAGGGACACTTCGATGGCCGTTCGGCGCGCCTGCCCACGGTGATCATTCGCCCGGGCAAACCGAATGCGGCGGCTTCGAGTTGGGCCAGTGGCATGTTCCGCGAACCGCTCGGCGGCGAAGCCTGCGAACTCCCTGTTCGCCGCACGCAGCAGCATCCCATGACCGGTTACCGCACCGTCGTCGATTCCTTTGTCGACCTGCACGAAGTGTCCGAAGACCAATTGGGTCAAGACCGCGGCTACGGCCTTCCAGCGCATCAGGTTACTCCCGAATTGGCTGAGAAAGTGATCGCCGAAGTTGCCGCTGAGCGAGGCCTTCAACTCGGCCCCATCAACGACGCCTTTGACGAACGCATTCAGGGCATCGTCGACAATTGGCCGATTGACGTGAACGGCGATCGCGCCGTGAAGCTTGGCCTGCTCCAGCCGCCGCCGTTGAAGCAGATCGTGGAGGATTACCTCGACGACTTCACCGGCTGAACTCGATCGAAGCTGCCCATCGCCAGACCTTTCAAAGTTTGGTCCGAAGACTCCGCGACAGATTACGAACGGGTTGGGGCATTGTAGTGGCTGGGGGAGGGCGCGCGGGAGAACACTCGGAGGATGTATCCCTGTCCCGATTGTCACGAAGTGCTCGCGGAAGCGCGGGATGAGAATGGCACGACGTATCGCTGCCTGAGTTGTTCGGGGGAAGCAGTCACCGTGTTTCGTCTGCGCCAGTTGGTGGGCACAGATATGACCCAATCCATGTCCCGACTGGCAACGGCGACAAAGGTGCGGAGCAAGCGGCGCTGTCCGGTGTGCGAGAAACGGATGTTGGAGATTCCCTTGGCGGCGGGAGAGGAGAACTTTGAGATCGAGCATTGTCCCAACTGCGCGATGTTCTGGTTTGATTCCGGGGACCTGGAACGATTGCCGGAGGAGGCGAAGGGTGTCTTCAATCCCGCAATCGATGCCGCGGAGGCCGCTCGCGAACGGGCGGCTACGGCCGCAGTGGACAACATGCGTCTCGATGCGCAGGAGGGCGAACCGGGGGAGGGCTGGAAGTATGTGGTCGGGTTCCTCGGTTTTCCCGTGGAGTACGATCATCCGTCGCAGTCCCAACCCTTGGCGACCTGGGGCGTGGCGGCAGCCTGCGTACTGATGTTCATCCTGTCCCTGACGGTGGGTTTGATTGACACGTTTGCCTTTGTTCCCAACGAGGCCTATCGCTGGGGCGGCATCACGGCGGTCACGTCGTTCTTCCTGCACGGATCTTGGATGCACCTGTTCGGCAATATGTACTTCCTGTGCATCTTTGGAGACAACGTGGAGGAACGTCTGGGATGGCGGCGTTTTCTGTTGATGTTGTTCGCCGGCGCAGTGATGGGGGCATTGCTGCACGGGTTGTTTGACCGGGAACCATGGCGTCCGACGATTGGCGCCAGCGACGGTATCTCGGCGGTCATCGTTTACTACGCCCTGCAGTTCCCCCGCGAACGACTTGCCTTCATGTTTTGGTGGCGGTTCTGGGACATGCATTGGATTTCCATTCCCGCCAGTTGGTGTCTCGTCATGTGGGTGGCTGAGCAGGCCCTGTTGACGCATTTTCAGTTGTCCGGGATTGGAGACATCTCGGCCTTGGCGCACGTCGGTGGTGCTTTGACCGGCGTCGGATTCTGGTGGTGCCACGAAAAGCACCTGCCGGGGCAGGAGACTCAGCCAACGCGCGTCCAGACCGCCTTGAGATAAGCCGGTTCGTCGTCGGTGTCAGGAAAATCGGGCGGTTGGTAGGTCGCAACTTCCTGTGAAATGCCGCGATCCGTTTCGCGGAAGGCCGCGTCGATCATGGCGAGGAAGCGCCCATCGTCCAGGCGCGCCGCATTCGTGGACGAGAGGAGGACGCCATCTCTACGCAGCAAGGGCAAAGCCGCAGCGACCAGTTGGGTGTAGTCTTTCTCCGCGCGAAATACGCCCCGTCGTGATTTCGAAAAGGTGGGTGGATCAAGGATGATCACGTCGAACTTCCGGCCCTTGTTGTTGAGTCGACGAAACCATTCGAGCGCATCTCCGTAGATGAAATCATGTGCGTTGGGATCGAGTCCGTTGTGCTGGAAGTTGCGTTTTCCCCAGTCGAGGTACTTGCGTGACAGATCGAGCGAGGTGGTCGTGTATCCCGCCTTGGCGGCACAGACGGAAAAGGCGCAGGTGTAGGCGAAGGTGTTCAGGACGTCACCAGAAGCGCGCAGGGGGAATTCTTCGGTGACTTTCCGCTCCAGCAAGCGGCGACGATTTTCTCGTTGATCGAGAAACAGGCCGTAAGAGTAGCCTTCATTGAACGCGAGTTCGAAGCTGATCCCGTTCTCGCGGACGAGGAAAGGTTCCGGGGCGGCTTCACCAGAGATCAACAGAGGCGAAACGGACTTGGTGTGTTGTCCGCGGACATGGCGATTGAGGTGCTTGACGTAGATGCCCCTGAGCGACCGGTTCGCCGCGGTTTCTTCCAAGGTGGCTCGCATCTGCGCATCGTCGGGATTCTCTGTCTGCCACAGGAGCCAATCGGCAAGTTGCTCGACGTAGTGACCGGGGTGGTGGTCGGCGGCACCGTGGATCAGGCGAAAGGAATCCGTAGCCTCGGTGCGGGTGCGGGAATTGGAAACGTCAGCCACCTTGAGCGCTTGCTATTGCGCGATGTAATACTTGCGCCGGTCGCCCTTCATCTCGAAGACGATGAATTCGGCCCGGACCTCCACCAGTTCGGCGCCACCGACCAGGTCGCCCATTGAGACGATCTTGCCGTTGACGTCTGCGGATCCTGAGTTCTGCTTGATGATGATGGCGCGGACCGCGATTTCGGGGAATTCGACCGTGGGTTTTTCGACCGACGTCGGCTCCGTTGTGACGGGGCTACCGATGGTCGTGTTCATGGCCCGCTCACGGGCCGCGAGATCAGCGTTGATCTGGTCCCGGGTCTTGGGGCCTTCCGGAGCGCGCGGACGAACAATCACAGGCCCCGATGGAGTCGGGTCGGGTGTCGGCAATTTAACCGGGATGGGAGCGGAGTTCGTCGTTGCCGGTTGAGTCGCGGGTGCAGGTAATTTTGGCTGGGTGGTGGCCGGGTTGGCCGTTGCCAACAGGGGCGTCGGCGGCAATGCATTGGTGGCGGAAGTTGGTGGCGAAACTGCCGCAGAATTGGTGGCAGTGTTGTGTACGACGGTGGTGGCCGGTGCGATGGAGACCGCGTTGTTGTTGGTGGTCACGACGCCGTTGGTTTGTGAGTCGTCCGATTTGACGCCTTTTTCTGTGACCACGATCGGGCTGCTTGGCCGATTCTGGGTGAGGCGTGGATCGGTGATGATCATGTCTTCCAGAGTCTTGCCCACCGTATTGTTCCGACCATGTTTGGCCCACCAGCTATGAAGCAGGAAGGCGGAAAGCCCGCCCATCAGGATGATCAACATGATCAGTCCGAAGGCCGGTGAGATCGAAAGCATGTCCCGGCGGGACTTGACCGGCTTGGTGTGGGTCATTGGCCCGAGGGCCTCGGCGCCCTTGGGGCCGCGACGACGTGGATGACGAGTGCCGGTCTGCCGTTTCTCGGCTTCGGCGGCTCGCTTCAACGCGTCATTGATCAGGCTCATACCCGGATTTCGCCTTCAAGTTCCTTAATGGCCCGACCGACCATGCGAAAGTCGATCTTCTCTTTCTTTTTCACGAAGCCGGCCAACAGGCACTTGTCGCAAACCGCATTTACCAGGCGCGGAATGCCACGGCTGTATCTATAAATACGCCCAACGGCGTAAGCAGTAAACCACGGAGCACCATTTGCACCACAACCAACGAGACGATGATTGATGTACTGTCCGATCTCACTTTTCGATAACGGCGGCAGGTGGTAACGAACGGTGATCCGCTGGCGCAATTGCCGCAAATTGTAGCTGTTCAGGCGATCCCGTAGCTCCGGCTGCCCGAGGAGGACGATTTGGAGAAGCTTGCGGTCGTCGGTTTCGAGATTGGACAGCAGGCGGACCTGTTCGAGAAGTTCCTCCGTGAGGTCCTGTGATTCATCGATGATGAGAACGCAGTCGTTGCCGACCATGACCTGTTCGAGAAGAAATTCATTCAGCGCCGCGACGGTCTCGAGGCGATCCTTGCCCTTCACCTCGATGCCAAACTCCATCGCAATCGCCTTCATCAGTTGATCGGGATTGAGCACCGGATTGAGGATCAGTGCAGTGGCGAAATTGGATCCGAGCTGTTCGAGCATTGCGCGGCAAAGCGTGGTCTTGCCGGCTCCGACTTCCCCGGTGAGCTGGACGAATCCCTTGCGCTCACGAATGCCGTAGAGCATGTGATTCAGCGCTTCACGATGCTTGGCCGTGAAGTAAAGGAGCCGCGGATTCGGGTTGATGTTGAACGGCGGCTCGCTCAGTCCGTAGTATTCCAGATACACTCGTCGGCCCTTTTAACCAATCCGTCGCGAATAGGGAAGCCCAGATAAGATGAGCTGATTTCACTTTGTTTCTGCTTTAGATTGCCAAGGATGAGCGAGGCTCAATCAACCGACCCCGCAGCCACGGTGGAGATGTCCACCAGCGAAGGATATGATCGATGGGCGGAGATCTACGACGTCGAGGATAACCCCTTGGTCATCTTGGAGACGGATCACTTCTATCGACTCCTCGGTGATGTTCGCGCCTTGAAGGTCTTGGACGTGGGCTGTGGGACGGGCAGACATGCGGCTCGCCTGGCTGGCGCTGGTGCCAGTGTCACCGGTATCGACTTCTCCGATGGCATGCTCACCAAGGCGCGCGAGAAGTCGCCCGAGGTCGACTTTCAACAACAGGACATTCAACAACCGCTGCGATTTGACGACGATGAATTCGATCGCGTCATTTGTGGCTTGGTGGTGGATCACGTATCCAAGCTCCGTGAGTTGTTTTCGGAGATGGCCCGCGTGTGCAAGGCTGACGGCTCGGTGGTCGTTTCCGTCATGCATCCCGCGATGATGTTGACCGGTGCGCGTGCTCGTTTCACAGACCCGCAAACGGGCAAGGTGACCTACCCGGAGAGCGTGCCAAACCAGGTGTCGGATTACGTGACGGCCGCAATCGAATCTGGTCTGCGCATCGAGCACATCAGCGAACACATCGTGGATAAATCACTCACCAATCGTTCGCCACGAGCGGGACGTTACCTCGGCTGGCCGTTGTTGCTCCTGCTCAAGCTCAGGCCTTGAGCGCGCGGGTGGCCATCGACGTGGGTGAAAAGACGTTCAGCAAAGTTGCCGTGTCGGTCCAATAATCCTCGTAGAAGTCGACGATTGTGAATCCGGCGCGGATCTGGCCGCCGATCAGGTCGTCGAGACAATGTCCGAATTCCAAGGTGTCGCGTACCTTCAGCGTCTGCTCCCGTTCCTTCTCCGTCAGCGATGTCAGATCAGAATAGGGCAGGGGATACTTCACCTCCAACACACCGCGTTTCTCCGCCTCGTCGTGATCAAACAGGTAAAAGGCCGGATTCATAACCCCAGAGAGCAACGAACAGCCGGAACGCAATACCCGATGACATTCC
Organism: Limisphaerales bacterium; assembly: GCA_049601855.1. Classification (GTDB taxonomy): domain Bacteria; phylum Verrucomicrobiota; class Verrucomicrobiia; order Limisphaerales; family JAYPXF01. Next base: position 8,637 of record JBMYQZ010000074.1, read on the forward strand.
CGCCAGACCGGATTCACATCGGGCACAAAGAGGTTGGAGGCAGGATGAAAGATCAGATCAAAGGACTCGTCTGCAAACCGAGACAGATCTGTCATGACTCCGTGTTCGATGCGGAGTTTCAAGCCATGGCGTTCCGCCACCATCCGGTCCTTCTCCAATTGTTCGTCGGACAGTTCAAGACTGGTCACCTTCGCGCCGGTCGCCGCCAATACGGGGACCTGTTGCCCGCCGCCAGATGCGAGACAAAGGATTTCGACCCCGTTTAAAGAGTCTGGAAACCAGCTTCTTGGAACGGCTTTTGTCGGCGTCAGGATCACACTCCAATCGCCGTTTTGCGCCCGCTCGATGACCTTCGGTTCCACCGGCGTCGACCATTCGCCGTCGTCCTTCGATTCCGTGTTCCAAGCGTGGCGATTGTGTTCGACGACATCCATAATGGTTGCCCACTAAACACACGAAAAACACGAAAGGGGAAGGAAAACGGGCCTTGGGTCAACTCCCGGAAGATCTTCGTGTGGGGTCCTTTCGTGGGTTTGGTGGGCCATGAATCCTCCGATTGACTGCGCCCTCGCCTTCGCTAGACTCCGCGCTCCTTACGCTATGGCGAAACTCACAATCAACGATATCGAGGTCGAAGGTAAGCGCGTTTTCATGCGCGTGGATTACAACGTGCCGATGGAAGAGCAGGGCGGCGAAATGGTCATCAACGACGATACGCGCATCCGCGCCACGTTGCCGACCCTTGACCTGCTGGTGAACAAAGGCGCCAAGATCATCCTCACTGCCCACCTCGGACGGCCGAAAGGCGAACGTAAGCCTGAGCTTTCCCTCCGTCCCGTGGCCGCCAAGCTCGCGGATCTAATCTGCCGCCCCGTCGCCTTCGTGGATGATTGCATCGGTGAAAAGGTCGAACAGACCGTTGGTCAGATGCAGCCCGGTGACATCGTGCTCTTGGAAAACGTCCGCTATTACTCCGAGGAAGAAGCCAATGATGCAGCGTTTGCCGAGAAACTGGCGACCGTGGCGGATGTCTACGTGAATGACGCCTTCGGTGCCGCCCACCGTGCGCACGCCTCGACCGCGGGCGTTGCCAACATCGTCAAGGAACGTGGCGGACAATCTGCCGCCGGACTCCTGATGGAACGCGAATTGAAATTCCTTGGCGAAGAACTCGAAGAACCGCAACGCCCCTTTGTCGTCATCCTCGGCGGCGCCAAGGTCTCCGACAAAATCAAGGTCATCGATCGCCTGTTGGAAAAAGCCGACACCATTCTCATTGGTGGTGCCATGGCCTACACCTTCAAACTCGCCCTCGGCAACACCGTCGGTACCTCGCTCGTCGAGAAGGACAAGGTCGACGTCGCTCAGCAAGCCTTGGACAAGGCAAAGGAAAAGGGCGTGAAATTTCTCCTGCCCACCGACAACACCGTTACCAAGTCTGCGAAGGTGGATGGCAAGTGGACTTTCGAAGACGTTCGCAATAATCCCTCCGTCGACATTCCCGACGGCGTCGAAGGCGTCGACATCGGACCCGACACCGCCAAGACCTTCAGCGACGAGTGCCTGGCGGCGAAGACCGTTCTCTGGAACGGCCCCATGGGCATCTTCGAAGATAAGCGCTTCGCCGTTGGCACCTTCGCAGTTGCGAATGCGGTGGCCGATGCCACCAAGAACGGCGCCACCAGTATCATCGGCGGCGGCGACAGCGTGAAGGCCATCAATAAATCCGGTCTCGGTGAACAAGTCACCTTCATGAGCACCGGCGGCGGAGCCAGCCTTGAATTCCTCGAGGGCAAGGAACTCCCCGGCGTCGCTGCTTTGAGCGACAAATAGGCGGTTTTCACCCCGAAAATTAGTCAAAACCAATACTGGACGGCGTGAACCATTTGTAGTTCACTGCTCGCCCTTTTGCAAAAAGGCATGGAAAAAGAACGAAAATTGATCATTGCGGGCAACTGGAAGATGAACAAGACAGTTGCCGAAGCGAAGGACTTGGTGGCTGGCTTGAAGCTGGAACTATCCAGCGTCAAGGACATCGACATCGTCGTCTGCCCCGCCTTCACGGCGCTCAACGACGTGTCGCAGATCGTCATCGACACCGACATCCGACTGGGGGCGCAAAACATGAGCGAACACGGCGGCGGTGCTTACACCGGCGATATTTCCGCGCTCATGCTGAAGGAATTTCTCGTCCGCTACGTGATTCTCGGCCATTCGGAGCGCCGGCAGTATCACAATGAATCGGACGCCACCATCAACACCAAGACCAAGGCTGCGCATGCCGCTTCCCTCAAGCCGATCGTCTGTGTGGGCGAAACGCTCGAGCAGCGCGAAGCCGGCGACATGGAGAAGGTCGTCACCACCCAGTTGAAGGGCTGCCTTGACGGACTTGAGAAGTCGCAGATGGAAGACACGATCATTGCCTACGAACCCGTTTGGGCAATTGGCACCGGCAAGACCGCTTCCGCCGAGCAGGCGCAGGAAGTTCACGCGCTGATCCGCAAGACGGTCGCCGAACAATTTGATGAAGCCACGGCCAAACGCGTCCGTATTCAATACGGCGGCAGCGTGAAGCCCGCCAACGCCCGCGAATTGTTGGGCCAACCTGACATCGACGGCGCTCTCGTCGGCGGTGCCGCGCTGGAAGTCCGCAGCTTCTCCGACATCGTGAAGAACTGCCTCGATTGACCCGGCCAACTTAAGAATTTGAGATGAGTTACCTGATTGGAATCCTGACCTTTATTCTGTTTCTGGATTGTCTGCTGCTGACGCTCCTGATCCTCGTGCAATTGCCGAAGAAGGAAGCTGGCATGGGCCAGGCCTTCGGCGGCGGAGCCACCGATGCGCTCTTTGGCGCGGGTGCTGGCAATGCTCTGACCAAGCTGACCAAATGGGCCGCCGGCACCTTTCTGGGCCTTGCACTGTTGCTGTCGATGCTCAGTGTCGCGACGAGCGAGAAGGTGAGCACTGCCCGGGATGCCCTCACCGACACGTCGGGCAGTTCCACGCCAGCGATCACTTCGCCCGGCGCCACGAATCCTCCCGCGGCGGCTACCAACGTTTTACCGGTGGACATCAACAACGCGATCTCCGCCATTCCGACCGGAAACACGAGCACCAACGCGGTGACCAACATGCTCACGACGACCACGATCGTGACCAACGCGTTGAACACGAACGCCCTGAACATCAGCAATATCTCCAACGCGGTGAATGCCGTGAAGACCAACGCCGCCCCGTTGCTCAACGCGACCGCGACCAACACCGGCAGCTTGCTGCACAAGATTGAGGCCACGGCCAAGGCCGGATTGAATACGGTGTCGAACACCGCGGTGAAAGCCGTCGAAGACGTCAAAAAGGAAATTCCCAAGACTGACGACAAAAAGTAGTTTCGCGTCATGTCCTTGACGCCACGAAAAGCCCGCTACCTCTGGTTGTGGGCTTTTTTGTTGGTGGCGGTGGTTGTGCGAATTTGGATGGCGTCTGGATGGTCGTTTGAGGGAATCTCCGTTGAAGCTCCAAGGCCCAGATGGAGTTTGTGGAAATCGATTCCCCCCGCCGATCTCACGATCATCAATGGCTCGGAACCCGAGACGCTGGATCCCGCACTGATCACCAGCCTGGCGGATTCCCGGATTGTTCGCTGTCTGTTCGAAGGCCTGACCCGCCTCAATGGCGAGACGGCACGGGCAGAGCCGGGGATTGCCGAGAGTTGGGACATTTCCGAAGACGGTAAACTATACACCTTTCACCTGCGCAAGAGTGCGATCTGGTCCGATGGTCGCCCGATCACCTCTGCCGATGTTGTCTATTCCTGGCAGCGCGCGTTGGACCCCATGACGGCGGCTGACTACGCCGGTCAGCTTTACTACATCGAGAACGCCGAGGCTTTCAACACCGGTGGCA
>JBMYQZ010000075.1:0-6101 GCA_049601855.1 Limisphaerales bacterium
AGTGGGGTTGTCGCGATTGTTTACCGGCATGCCGAGGTGCCATTTGCCAAAGTGAGCCGTGCCGTAGCCCGCGGCTTTCAGGACTTCGGCGAGAGTCGTTTCACTCCGAAGCAGATGCATTCTGTGACGCTGTTCACTGAGGACGGAATAGACTCCGGCGCGGATGTGGTTGCGGCCGGTGAGGAAGGTCGCGCGCGACGGGGAACAGACCGGAGCCCCGGAGTGGAAATCGGTGAAGCGCACGCCCTCGGCCGCCAACTGGTCGAGAACAGGAGTCTTAACGGGCCCGCCGTAGCACCCGAGGTCGCGGTAGCCCAGATCATCGACGAGGAGGGTGACCACGTTGGGTCGGGCAGCGCACCACGCGGCCAAATGGGTCAGAAATAGAACAGTGATGATCGAGCGGAGATGATTCATGGGGTGTTGAGCGACGTGTTTTGGCAGGCAATACCGAGAAGCAGAGGATCAACCACGGAAGACACTGAAGGCACGGATGTAGGGGAGCACACCGTTGCCCCTCAAGTTTGGGAACTGACGGAGCAGTTCCCTCCAAGAATTCCTTTCCGTGTATTCCGTCACTTCCGTGGTTGAATTCTATTTGTCGCCGGGTTTGAACGCGAAGTTGAGTTCGGCGGATCCATCGACCTTGAGCGTGACGCGCTGGTCGCCGAATTCCTCGTGCCAGGCTTCGAAGGTGTATTCGCCGGGTGGGAGGCCGCTGATCTCGAAGTGGCCGTTTTCATCCGTGACGGCGAAGAAGGGGTGATCCACCACGAAGATGAACGCGGCCATCCACTTGTGGAAATCGCAGCCGAGGCGAATGGGACCTTCCGCGCGCTTGAACACGCGCTCGCGATCGGCGGATTTCGGAGGTTGGCCGACGTTGAACATGCGGTTGCGCAGGGAGAGTGAACGGGTGTTGTGGATGTAGGGATCGCTATTACGGATGATGAACTTCTGACCAACGCGCACGCCCTGGATGCGGGGACGGAACATGGACTTGCGCTGGTCGAGCATCGCCGGCTTTTCGGGCATGGGGTAACTCTTCCGCTCAACACCGCGCTTGGCGTAGACGAAGACATTGGCGATTCCGTTGTTCTTGCCGGTGATGACCTTCTCGTCGAGCGGTTGCTTGTCATACATCCGCTTGCTTTCCGGGGTCATGTTCAGGCCGAGACGACGCGGAGGCTTGCCTTCAAAGCGGACGTAGCCGTGGATTGTGCGTCGTGGCCCGGACTCAACTTTCCGACCGGTTTCGCGAACGTACTTGAGAATCTTGACGAAGGACGTGCCCTTGTTCGGCATGTTCGGATCGGTCCGCATCTTCTCCGCCCAAAGCGTGCCGAGTTGATGGCGTTGTTTCTCACTGAACTTCTTCATCCAACTGTCGACCCACGGCTGGTGACCTTTGCCGCCGGGGTAATCCTTCGGCATGGAGCCGGCGTCGATCTTGGCAAGGAGCGCGGCGTTCGGGCCGTTCATCTTTTTCTTCGCGGTGAGTTTCGGAAGCTTGGTGACATCGACACCTTTGAGCGCGACGAGCTTGGGCTTCTTGTCGCCGCCCTTGTTGGACAGGCAATAGAGGAAGTTGCGACCACGCAGAAACAGTTGATCGCCGGCCAAGGCGGGCGAAGCGTTGACATCGTCGTCGAGACGATTGCGTGCGATCAGCTTGAATTCCTTGTCGCGCTTGAGGACGAGAGTGATGCCGTTGCGGGCGGTGACGAAAATTCGTCCGTCCGCTCCAACCGGGGAGGCGTAGATATTGAAGACACCGGGGAGTCGTTCGCGATCGAGATAGACTTCGCCAGTCTTGGAATCGACGCAGGTCCACATCGACTGGTTCGATTGGTTGAACCAGATCAGGCCGTCGTATTGCAGCGGTGACGGAATGTACGGTGTGCCCCGACCGACCGACCAGACGACCTGGTCTGATCCGGTGACGTCGCCCTTGGAATCAAGCTTGATGGCCATCGCCTTGTGTCCCTTGTAGCCGGTCATGCAGATGACCGTGTCGCCCTCGATGAGCGGACAGGGAATGGCGTTGCCGGTGAGACCGCCGCACTGCCAGATGAGTTCCCCGGTGTGCAGATCGTAACTGCGGATCTTGTTCGAACCGGGTGTGATGACCTGGGTGTGGCCGCTGTGTTTGACGATCGCCGGAGTCGCCCAGGTGTTTGACTCGTCGCGCTCCTTTTTCCAAAGCGTCTTGCCGGTCTTGGCATCGAGCGTCTCGATGTACGATTGGCGTTGATGATCGCGAACGATGACGAGCTTGTCCTCGAACAATGCGGGAGATGTCCCCTCGCCGAGACTGGCACCCATGCGCACCTTGCCGAGATTGCGATCCCACAGGAGTTTGCCATCAAGGTCGTAGCAGAAGAGGCCGGAGGAACCGAACCAGCAGTAGAGTCGCTTGCCATCGGTGACGGGTGAGGCCGAGGCGAAGTTGTTGTCCTTGTGCGTCCCTTCATGCGGGATGAGATGCGTGGGCTCGTGCCGCCAGATCTCCCTGCCGGTGTTCCGGTCGAGGCAAAGGACGAGGAAGGTATAGGTGGTGTTCGGATGGGTGATGTTGAACACCCGCTTGGGCTGATCTTCCGGTCGCGGCAGCGACGGGTCGACGCGACCGGTGTTGATCGCGGTGAGGAGGAACACCTTGTCACCCCAGATAATCGGCGTGGAGAGGCCGTTGCCGGGAATGGCGGTTTTCCATTGCACGTTTCTCGTCTCGCTCCACTCAGTCGGTGGATTAGCCGTGCGGGAAACACCGTTGTGTTCCGGGCCGCGCCAGCGATGCCAATTGTTATCGGTCGAGGCGACGGAGCTGGCCAAACTGCCGGCCAGAAGAAGTGCGAAAGTTACTCGGTGCCAATTGCTCATGGTGTGAAGGCAAGACTCCGAAACTCCCGGTGTTCGTTACAACACGAAAGGTTCAAAGACGCGAAGATCGATATTCGTTGTGTTCCCATCGATCGGATGTATTTGCCGGCATCGATGCCTTCGCGTAGGAACGACCTCATGCAAACGGTGAACCCAAGACCAACAACTTGGCTCGAACAGGCAGGGCAGTTCCCCGTCGCGTTTGCCCAAGTTCGTGAAGATCCACTGCTCGATCTCGCCGTCGTCAGACGGGCGGGCCGGAGCGTTCGGATGTTGATGATCGCGTCCGGGGGCGAGACGGCCGCCCAACTCGTGGCCGCGGCAAATCTTCGCTCCCTGGTGTTGGTCGATCCGAATCCGGCGCAACTGGCACTGACGCGGTTGAAGCTGGACTTGCTTCAAAACACAACGAGCGAACAGCGGACTCAGTTGGTTGGCCAGGCGGGTGAGTTGAACCAATCCCCATGCCGCCACATCGAACGTCGGTTAACCACTCTCGGCGTCTGCCCGGGACTGCTGGGACCAGCGGGAACGATAGAAATGGGTGTGGATCATGCGGGGCGATACGAGCTGCTCTTTACCCATCTGCGGCAGGAATTGAAAACGGTTCAACCGCTTCTTGAGCGATTGCTCAGGATGAACTCACTTGCCCGGCAACGCACCTTCCTGGAGGGGAATACCAAACTCGTGGAGCAGTTGAAGGGAGCGTTCAAGCGGGTGATGTCGCTGCCAAACTTGGTCCGGCTGTTCGGCACCGGGGCCACGGCCAATCGCGTCGTTCCCTTTGCCCGCCACTTCTTCGAGCGAACGCTTTGGTCGTTGCGAAATCAGACCGCCGGCGACAATCCCTGGATGTGGCAGATGCTGATGGGGCGATTCAATTGCGGTCACGTCTACCCTTGGTTGTCCGCTGATCGGCCCGATCGAGTGCCGGCCATATACTATGTGAACCGCTTCATGAACGAGGCGCTTAATCGTATTCCCGCTGGTGCATTCAATGTCGTTCATCTATCGAACATTCTCGACTGGCTCTCGCCGGAGGAAGCGACCGAAACTCTTGCGTTGGCTGCCCGCGCACTCGCTCCCGGTGGCTGGGTGATCATTCGTCAGTTGAATTCAACGTTGGACGTGCGCGGAGCCGGTTCCATGTTGGAGTGGGATGCGGATTGGTCGGACGCACTGCATCGCTCTGATCGTAGTTTCTTTTATCGAGCAATACATGTGGGACGGAAGGGCAAATGATTAAACTGCTTCAACTTGACGAGCGCACCGAAGTCGAATGGGCGGATCGGCTTGAGGAATTTGAAGCATCCTTTTCCTATCCGTTGGGAGAAGGTCGGACCTTTCGAATTTCGCATGGCAAAGAATACGGCCGATTCTATCGGGCGATGGGAGTAGTTCGGACAATCGTGGCTTCGATGTCCGATCGGGTGGTTGGCGCCGTGTCAGGCGTATCCCGTGAAATTCTGCTACCCAAAGCGATAAATACCCGCTCCGTCTATCTCGGCGATCTCAAGATTCGCAACGATGCGCCAGCGGGACGCGTGCTCTTGAAATTGCTGGAGTCACTAAGGACCCAATTCGCAGAGGATCATCAAAGCGGATTCGGAATCGTCATGCGTGGAACCAACGTCGTCCCATCCGATTACACCGGACGCTTGGGCATCCCGCAGTTCGAACACGTTGGGGAAGTATCCATCCTCCGTATTCCGACCGACGCCATTAGCGACGAAGGCGATAATCTCGCGGATGAAAGAGGAGAACTCGACGACGTCTTCGTGAACCTGACCCACGGTTCCATCGCTGCGCCACCGGGTGACGCCTCGCTCCGTTCCCGCTTCGAACCGATCTCACTCTGCACCGCCACCGGTGACGCCTGCGGCCTGTTGGAAGACACTTTGATCGCAAAACAACTCTTTGACTCTGACGGCGCCGAAATGTTGTCGGCTCATCTTTCCTCCTTCGCATTCAGCACCGCTGCCGCCGGCGCACGTGTGCTGAAGAGCGCCATTTGCCATGCTCGCCAACGAGGTTTACCGGCCTTGTTTGTCGCGGTTCCCGGGCAACGGACCGATGAGCTATTGAATTCATTGGCCGTGCCCGCAACCACCCGCACCTCCGCGGACATTTACGCTCACCGCCTTCCCACAAATCACGACTGGTATGTAAACACCTCCGAAATCTAATTCATCATGAGTGCCAAAAAGAAACAAACCGCACCGCAGATTCGCCGCCGCGCGAACCAGATCATCAAGCAATCCGGAATTCTGGAATCCGCCTACTTCAAGGATCTGGAATCAGGGCAGATGTCCCTCGCACAGTTCCGCAAGACCCAGGAACAATTCTACTACGCCGTCCTGTTCTTCGCTCGCCCCATGGCCGCCCTCGTCGCACGCATGCCCAATCCCCGCACCCGCCTCGACATCCTGCACAACGTGGTTGAGGAGCACGGCGACTTTGACTCGCGCGAGTTTCATGAAACCACCTTCAAGCGCTTCCTCACCTCCATCGGCACCAAGCGCAACACGATCGGCAAGGCACCGCTCTGGCCGGAGGTGCGCGCCTTCAACAGCGTCCTCGCCACCGCCGCCCTCCATGACGAGGTCGAGACCGGCATCAGCTGTCTCGGCATCATCGAATACGCCTTCGCTGATATCTCCGCGACGATTGGTCGCGCCGTCGTCGAAAACGGCTGGGTGACGCAAGACGACCTCGTGCACTACAAGCTCCACGCCGCCATCGACAAACGCCACGCGGAGGAATTCTTTGTCATTGTCGAGCCCCTGTGGAGACATACCAAGAAGCGGTACTACATCGACCAGGGATTACAGCTCGGATGTTACATCTTCGACCGCATGTATCGGGACTTCCACGCCCGGGTGAACTGAGTATCCACCATCACTCGTAGAAGCTCTCCGCCAGTTTGCGCGAGAAACCCGCGGTGACGAGAAGCTCAATCTGTTCGGCAGCGAAGGCATTCCATTCTTCGACGGGAACCACCTGCATCGAACCATCACGAAAGCCCACTTCGCGAACCGGTTTTGCATTCATGCGCGCAAATCCATTCAGGTGATCTCCCGGTGATGGGTCCCGATCGAAGAGGATCGCGATCACTTGGTTGAGATCGAGGAAATGTTGACCCGAATGGAAAACCGGGACTGCGCTGATGTTTCCGACGAACTGTATCAACGACGCACTTTTGATTTGTGCCAAGGTTG
>JBMYQZ010000075.1:6111-12523 GCA_049601855.1 Limisphaerales bacterium
CGATGATCGTTTGTCTCCGCCAGTCCCTGCATATAGATCCGTCCGCACTCATCCTCCGGTACATCTCCCCCGGTGGCCCGCGCCTGCTCGAAAACCGCGGTGGAATACCCGGGACCGGTAAAAGAAGGCAGCCAGGCGTGACCAACCAGCAAGAGCGCATCGCCAAAACCGTTGGTGTGATGCGGGAAGGCGCCGCCATGATCCGAGGATAGATGAGCAGCGACATCGTCGCCTGCTTCATGCAGTGTTCATGCTCGAAGAACGATTCCCCAAACACCAACGGATGATCCCGATGGTACCTGTAGAATGCGATCGACAACACCACCGTCGCCACGACCAACGACACCCCAACGATTTGAAACCACCGCCGCTTGAACAGTTTGAGAATCATCAGGCGACCCTGTCAATCGTACCGGCGCATGGACGGATCGAGCAGCTCGGCGGTCTTGAGAATGGCAAAGGCCAGTCCGACCAGAAAGCCACCCGCACCGACCAGACCGATCGCATGCGCGAGATGGCCGATTCCCAGATAACCCAACGCGTCCACGAAGAACCCCGTCCCTTCGATCCCACCGCCAAACTGAGAGACGAAACCCACCGGCAGCGCGATGAAAAGCAGCGCAGCCCCGATGAACAGGTACAGTTGAGACAAAAGGGCGACGATTTCTTTCAACCAACACGGCATACGAACGACAGTATGTGATCACGGGCGAAGGTCAACGCGGACTCGCCGATCAGTTCAGGCTTTACCGACATCCTGACCGTCGCGATAGGTTGCGTCCCGACTCCATGCCTTTCGCAGTGCCCTTCACACTGTGCCCACATGAAACGAGTACTTTTGATTGATGACGACGAGCTGTTCGCCGCCGCCACCGCCGCTTTGCTGAAGAGCGAAGGCTACGAAGTGGCTACAGCAGCCAACGGACTGGACGGCGTCAAGGCCGCCACCGCAGAACAGCCTGACGTCGTACTTTGCGATCTGGTCATGCAACCGGTGGACGGTTTGATGACGCTGTCGATCCTCCGGCATAACACCAACACCGCACAGATTCCCTTCGTCATCGTGAGCGGGCAGCGAGAGATCGATGCCGTTCGCAAGAGCATGGTGCTGGGCGCGGACGAATACCTGCCCAAGCCGTTCACGCCTGATGAACTGCTCGAGGTCACCGCCCGCATGTTGAAGGTGCGACATGCGGCCAAGGCGGCCAGCCGGATCATCGTACACGAACTGCAGACCTTGTTGGGATCACCTTTGGAAACTCATCTCAGCGAATCGATGGATCAGCTTCGCTTCACCGTGGGTGAACTGCATTCACTGGTGCCGGCCACCGCTGCCGTGAACGCCACCAAGCATCGACTGCAGGCAGAGCGGGAGATTGAGGGCTTGTCTCGGGCGATCTCCAACGCCCGGCTCCTCTCGCACCTCGAGGTGGTCGCTGGAAATGCCGACGCCGTGCGCATGCTGCGGGATTCACGGCCGGTACGGCTCCGTCCCCTGCTCGAAGCGGAGATCGGAAGATACGGCCGATCGGATGGGAGGACGGAAGACTGCGAATACGAAATGGAAGATGTGGCCATCCGGATGGATCAAGCCTGCCTGCTGCGAGTCCTCGATGAACTCGCGCGCAATGCCCTGGCCTACAGTCCACACGGATCTAAAATAAGGGTCATGGCGCGCAATATCGGACAGGCCGCCCACGTTGACATCGCCAATGACTGTGTCGGCGACCTGACCGGGAACACCACCATCCAGGTCAAGAAGATGGATTTTGAATCGATCCTGCCCAAGGAATTCAACCAAGGGTTTGGGTTGAAAATCGCCTACAGCCTGATCGCCATGCACGGCGGCACGCTGTCGATTCGACGTCCCGCCGTGCGCCAGGTTTGCCTCCATCTGCACCTGCCTCTTTGATCACGCACCTTCCCCGGCGTGCCCCGAACAATTCTTGCGACATCCATGACAACCTTGGGTAAGCGTCGCGGGCGTGGCGAGCGACATTGACTCGTAATTCAACCAAAGACTGAGCAATGACAGCAACACTCACACCCGGTAAACCCTCGGACGATGCGGTCGAACTGCGTCCCACTGTCGTCAACATACATCGGATCATGGTCCCACTGGATTTCTCCGATCACTCCCACAAGGCGTTGATGTACGGCATCAAGATGGCTGAACAATTCGGTTCCGAGCTGGAATTGGTCCACGTCGTGACCCCGGTCGTCTATGCCGAAGGCATGGTCTTACCGGCAGCGATGGAGAACCTCGACCAAGAAACCGAAAAACACGCCCGCCAGGAATTGGCCAAACTGACTGCGCGGGAAGACGTGGCACCGCTCAAATGGAAGACCACCATTCTGACCGGCACGCCCTATGACGAGATCGTCTCCCATGCCCGCAAGCACGAGACGGATCTGCTCCTGATCACCACGCATGGCCGGACGGGCCTGCAGCACTTTCTGCTGGGAAGCACCGCCGAGAAGATTCTTCGCCACGCCCCTTGTCCAGTCATGGTCGTGCGGGACAAGGAACACGAGTTCGTCTGATTCAGTCATGGTTGGAGACCGGCCGTTTCCGGTCTCGATACCGTCGCGTTCGCAAGGACGCGGCGGTTTCCGCATGGGTGTGCGGATGTTCAGCCCCGGATGGTCGGGCGCATGATGATCGACTCCAACACGGCTCGCTGAGGCAGATTGATCACGTGCAGGATCGTGGAGGCGACGTCCTCGGAGGTCAGCATATCCTTGAGCCGACCCGCATCGGGAACCACCGGTCGCTTTTCGAGCAACGGGGTGTTGATCTCGCCGGGATAGATCACGCAGGAACGGACATTGTTCGGCCCCTCCTCGCAATTGATCGAACGGGAAAGTCCGGCCATGTCCATCTTGGACATGATGTAAGCGACTCCGGCCTTCAGATTGGGCTCGTAGGCGGAATCGGAGGAGATGTTCACGACCGTGCCAGATTTGCGTTCGCTCATGCCGGGCAGGAAGGCCTGCACACAATAGTATGGACCGTTCATGTTGGCGTTGACCGTGCCGTGGTAGGCGTCCTCCGAGATGTCATTGAGGTAGCGTTCCTTGAAATTGTTCCCGGCGGCGTTAACCAGCACTTCCACCGTGCCAAAGGCCGCGAGAATCTTTTTGGCAGCCGCCCGCACCTGCTCGTGTTCACCAATATCACATTGGCAGACGAGGAGATTGTCGGATTCGCCACCGGCGGCAGCGATGGTTTCGGCGAGCGCGGATTCGCGGCGGCCCAGAAGGGCGACTTTCCAACCTTCCTTGGCCAAGGCAACCACGGTGGCCTGACCCACGCCGCTCCCGGCACCAGTGACGACTGCTGTCTTGTTCATGGGCCGGGACTGTTCCAGAACTCACCCAATAGAGCCAAGAATCTTGTGCCCAAATCAGCCAGGACGAGGGTCAAATAATGAAGCTGGTTTATTATTTGAATCCCGAAACCACTAAGATTCCGTGGTTTTTGGGAGGCAATCGGATCAGAAGCTGATCGGGAGGTGAGAACGACTGCTGTCCGGCACTCGCACGATACGGATCTTGCCGCCCGCGTTCTCCTCGTGGATCTGGGCGATCCGGTTGCGCGTGAGCACATCGCCGGGACCGGCCAGCGTCACGTCCGGATTCTTGGGGCTGGCAACGGCTTCGACCACGATTTCTCCAGATTCCAAGGTCTCGGTGACCTTGGTCCGGATAGCCGCATCCGTGGCAAACTCGGTGACCAGGGTCGAGATCTCACCCACGCGAATCAGATAGCGGGTGCTGCCTTGCCGGTGGAGTTCGACCGGCGATCCGGGCGTGCCGATCGGGGCGGCGGTGAAGGACAACATGGCACCGCCACTCTTCAAGGCCTCGAGAGAACGTGTACCAGAAAGCAGGTGGATCAATTCGACGAGGACATCCTGTAGTTCCTGGGGCGAATTGGCACCGCGCTTGAGCAGCGAGCGGCAGGCGCCGTGCGCGCCCCGACGATCGAACTCAAACCGAACGTCGATCCACTTTTCAGAGCCGGGAAAATAGAACGGTAACACCACCGAGAATTCCGGTCCGGTGACGAAGTCGGCAGCTTCCTCCAGCTCCCCGTTCCCGAGTCCAACTTCCTTGAACGAAGCCGCGAGGGCATCCTTCAGCTTGGCCTCCACATCGGGCGAAGGCGCGGGCTTGGGAGCGGCGGGCTCAGGCGTCGGGGCAGCGGGTTTGGATTGCACCGGAGTATTCGGAGCCGCCGGAGCAGCCTTGGGCGGCGGTTCGGCGGGAGCCGGCGTCGGGGCCTCCGCGGCCTGGCGTTGGCTGGCAATCGTACCGAGCAGGTTGTGACGACGAACGAGGTTCTCAAGTTCGCTGATCGTCTTGCGCAGCTGCTGATCGTGGATAAGCGTGCGTTCGGCGACCCGTAGGCGGGCCTGCAATTCCGCGAGGTCGCAGGGCTTCACCAGATAATCGTCCGCGCCAGCCTCGAGTCCCTTGACGATGTCCAGCTTGCTGTTTCGCGAGCTGAGCAAGATGATGTAGATCCGCTCCTTCTTGTTCAGCGTGCGGACCTTGGCTGCCACCTCAAGGCCGGACATGCGCGGCATCATCCAGTCGCGATGGCCAATTGAGGAGAGTTGGGCGTCTGCAAGAGATTCCAAGCCTCCATGCCGTCGTTGACCACTTCAACCTGGTATCCAAAGCGGGCAAGGAATCCAGAAATGATCTTGCGACTGATTTGATCGTCGTCGGCGAGAATGATTTTCATGGCTGGTGAGAAACCGCGGCGATTTTTGCCTTATCCCGGGGAATCGGCAAGCAAATCGACGCGAGCGTTCAGCGAATTCCAAGTCTGACGATGATCACCACCACGAAAGAGAAGAACATCATCAGACAACCCAGCAGGATATAGGCAGGTCGGATGGACACGGGTGGAAACGATCCGATCGACTCATGCCCGGCCCAGACCGCGATGAGAACGCCAACGATAAACGTGAGGAAGAGGCGAAAACCCACGCGCAGCTCAAGAACTTCAAATCCCGCCCCCCAGACGAACAGAAAGACGCTGCACGCGGTGACGATCAATCGATCTCTCGTGTTGAGTTCAGGAAATTGAAGCATCCTCCAAATCTGCGGTCTTAATCGTGATCCCCGTTGGCGTGCTTTCGTCGACACCATGCAGGTCGCGTCCATTCATGTCGCCAGCGTGCTAGGCTCGGCGCGCCACGAGGAGGCAATGCCTTGAACGCTTTGAGTTCTTGTGATCCTTGGAGGCGTGTTCTGCGACCGAAAACCCGGTCTTGCCCAGCAGCTTCTTGAACTTGGGAGCGGGCTCCGAC
Source organism: Limisphaerales bacterium (assembly GCA_049601855.1). Lineage (GTDB taxonomy): Bacteria > Verrucomicrobiota > Verrucomicrobiia > Limisphaerales > JAYPXF01. Next base: position 11,436 of record JBMYQZ010000075.1, read on the forward strand.
AGCCAATAGGCAATGCAGCCCGCGGGCGTGATCAGCTTTTTCAGCTTCTGCAGAAACTGAGGAGTGTAGAGCCGGGAGTTGCCCGAGGTGATCAGATCATCTGGCGTGTTGTCGATGTCCAGGAGCAGCGAATCGTAACTCCCTGGTTTATTCGCTGAGACGATGTCGAAGAGATCGCCTTGGATGATGTTGGTGCGGGGATCTTCCAGCAGCGGCCCGTTGTGCTCCACCAAGTGGGTTCGGTTCCATTCGATCAGCGGTGGCATCAGTTCGGCAACGTCCACGGTTGCCGGACTACCAATCAGTTCAAGGGTTCGCTTCAGGGTGAATCCGAGCCCCAGACCGCCGATCAAGACTTTCGGATGCGAGGGGCGGGAAGGCGAGTCGGCCAGCAGTTGGCTGCATCCTACCTCGGCCAACATCTGCTCCGAAAACGTGAGCGCGGTGCTCATGAGGTCAAACCCGTTGTACTTGAGGAAGATCTTGCCGTCATGCTGATGAAGCGAATAGGTCGTGCCATCGGGCATCTTCGATTCCGCCAGCTTCACGTAGGGTTTCACGGCGGAGACCTTCGCTGTTGGAGGACTTTCGACAAGAAGATACGTGGTTGTGTCGCAGTCTGGTTCCGCTCAAATTGATGACGGTCTCGATGAGTGAAGATGTTTCACCTGCGGGACTCGCCAGACAAACGATGATGACTTGGAAACGACTCACTTCCTGGATCGGACTGGCGGGCGTTGACGCCGGCGAGAATCCACGGGCACGTCGCTGGGGGGACTGGTTTGAGGCACCCATGCTGGCGCTGTCCATGTGGATCATCATGGAATGGTATCTGAAGGCACAGGGGACCTATTCGGAATCCTGGGCCGTGACCACCGACCGAGTCATCTGGTTATTCTTTGTACTGGAAACTGCGTGGCTCAGTATGTTGGTACGCGACAAGCGACGCTACCTGCTCTCCAACTGGGTCAACGTGCTCGTCATCCTCGTGGGTATTCCCAGCTTCTGGGGCAGCTCCTTTTACGTTGGTGCGTTGCGGAGCCTTCGGGTGCTGCTCCTCCTGGGTTTCCTCCTCGAAATGTCGACGA
>JBMYQZ010000076.1:0-12502 GCA_049601855.1 Limisphaerales bacterium
GAGCAATAAACTCGTATTTATTTGCCCTGGTAACCAGCCTGTCCACTCCGGCGACATCAACGGAGTAAGGACAAGCGGCATGCGCAAACACTTTCAATGATGAACACTTCTTTCCTCCCATCGAGGGTCATAATCGTTGTTGCAACCTTGGCATTCAGATGCACCGCGCTCACCGCGGCGGAGGAGAACGGAATCCCGGCCGAACAGGTCACTTTCTTTGAGCAGAAGATACGTCCCGTAATGGTGAAGCACTGTTACAAGTGCCATTCGCAGAGAGAGGACAAAGACAAGGGCGGTCTCACCCTGGACAGTCGGTCCGGCCTGCGTGCGGGCGGCAGTTCCGGGTATGTGATTCTTCCCGGTGATCCCGCAAATTCACTTTTGCTAAAGGCGATTCGGCACATCGATGAGGACTTGCAAATGCCGCCGGACTACAAACTCTCAAGTCGCATTGCTTCGGATTTCGAACAATGGATAAAGATGGGGGCTCCGGATCCTCGCGTGGATGATCCCGGCACGGCGGCGGTGAACTGGCGCGACCCCAAATTGGCTCGCGATTTCTGGGCCTTCAAGGTGCCGGAGAAACCCTCATTACCGCAGCTCAAGGACAGTTCCTGGCCGCGCAACGACATCGACTTCTTCGTTCAGTCGAAGCGAGAGGAACAGGGCATGAAACCGGTCGTTGACGCCGACAAGGCCGCCCTCGTCCGGCGTGCCTACTATGACCTCCTCGGATTGCCGCCCTCACCGAAAACGATTGAGAATTTTTCACGCAGCACGGACCCCACGGCCTGGGGACGTGTCATCGACATGTTGATGGCGTCCGAGTCCTTTGGTGAAAAATGGGGGCGCCATTGGCTCGATATCGCCCGCTATGCGGAGTCCAGCGGCAAGGAAGCGAATATCACCTTTCCCCATGCTTGGCGGTATCGGGATTACGTGATCAAGGCATTCAACGAGGACAAGCCCTACGATCGATTCATCCAGGAACAGATCGCCGGCGACCTGTTGCGATCCGAATCGAAGGAGCAGCGAGCGGAGCTCATGGTCGCGACCGGTTTTTTGGCCATGGGACCGAAGTCGCTCAATGAAGCCAACCCAGCACAATTTCGCATGGACCAGATCGACGAGCAGATTGACACGATGTCCAAGTCGATCCTCGGCGTGACCATCGCCTGCGCCCGTTGCCACGATCACAAGTTCGACCCAATTTCCCAACGCGAGTATTACGCAATGGCTGGGATCTTTCTGAGTACGGAAGCTCTGTACGGAACTGTCGCCACGCAGGGCAATCGGCGTTCGTCGCAATTGCTGTCGCTGCCGATCAAGGAGACGGAATATGCGGGACGCGTCTTGACGGGGCGCGAGATGAACTTTGTCAAAACTCGTTTGGAATCGGAACAGGAGAAGCGCTCCAAATTGTTTAATGAAGCCAGGGAAGCCCGGCGCTCCGGGAAGGAAGTCGACCGTGGACGCGTCCAACAGCAAATGCGCCGCCTCAATACGACGGTGAACGTCGCCCAGAATCAGTTGGATATCCGCGATGAGGACGGGAATCCACTGCCTCTTGCGATGGGCGCGCGTGATTCGCGCCGTATCACCAATGCGCGTTTGCTGGATCGTGGCGAAATAGAAAACGCTCGTGAGTTCATCCAGCGCGGTTTTGTCTACGTGCTCAGCGCCGACAATCAGAACGTGCGCCTTCCCCGCACCAGGAGTGGACGCAAGGAATTGGCCGAATGGCTTACTGCCGACAGCAATCCGCTCTTTGCCCGCGTGATGGCAAATCGGATCTGGAGTTGGCTCATGGGGCAGGGGATTGTGGAGACGGTGGACAACTTCGGGGTGAACGGCAAGCGTCCGACGCATCCGGAACTGCTGGATTACCTTGCCGTGCGATTCAAGGAACACGGATATTCCGTGAAGAAGCTCATCAAGGAAATCATGATGAGTCGGACGTACCAGCTCGCCTCGATCTACAACGCTCGCAGCTACCACAAGGATCCGGACAACGTTTACTACTGGCGGAAGGATAAACGCCGCTTGACCGCCGAAGAAGTGCGCGATTCGATCTTGGCCATAAGCGGCAAGCTGGATTACGACCCGCCCAAAGGATCGCAGGTCGCCTACAAGGGGGATGGGTTCATCGGCCGAGGACTCGGCGGCATCACCGAGAAGGATGTGATCGGCGAGACACTGGATCCATTCCGCTCGATCTATCTCCCGGTCGTTCGCGATCTCCTGCCGGAAGTATTCAACGTCTTCGATTTCGCTGAACCCAGTCTCGTGATCGGAAAGCGTGACGTGACGATCGTTCCAGGGCAGGCCTTGTATTTCATGAACAGCCCGTTTGTGATCCAGGAAGCCAAGAATACGGCCCAGCGGATCTATGAGGAGGAAAAGACCGGACGAGATCGCATCAATCGACTCTATATGCTGGCTGTTGGCCGCATGCCGAGCTCCCGAGAGTTCGATCTGGCTGCGCGGTATATTCAGGACTTTGTCGCCACCGCGAACCAGGAAGGTTCGGAACCACGTCAGGCCACCTACCTCGCGCTTTCCACCTTTTGCCAATCGCTCATGGCCAGCTCTGAATTTCGTTATATCAATTAATCCCGCGGCACCATTCACCCCTTCGTGCAATGAACGAATTATCCTCTTACCTGTCCCGTCGCCGACTTCTGCAGACCAGTTCGGTTGGTTTCGGTTGGCTCGCCTTTCGCGCCATGGCTGCTCAATTGTCGGCGGCCGGTCGGAATCCGTTGATGGCCAAGCCCCCGCATTTCAAACCACGAGCAAAGCATGTCATTTTTCTCTGCATGCAGGGCGCGCCCTCGCATGTTGATACCTTTGACTACAAACCGGAGTTGAAGCGCGATACCGGCAAGGTGGGCAAGGGGCGCCGGGGCGAGAAACTGCTCGGATCCTTGTGGGATTTCGAGGCCCACGGTCAGAATGGCCAGCGCATCTCCGAACTTTTCCCCAGCGTCGCGAAACACGCCGATGATCTTTGCATCCTCAATGGCATGACTACGGACATCCCGAATCACCCCCAGGCCTTTGTCCAGATGCACACGGGCAACTTTCAGTTCGTCCGACCATCCCTCGGAGCCTGGACGCTTTATGGCTTGGGTACGGAGAACACGAATCTGCCCGGTTACATCACCTTGGAGCCGCCCAATGCAGCCGGTGGCGCCCGGAACTACGGAAGCGCTTTTTTGCCGGCCATTTACCAAGGCACGCCTGTGGGCAGGGCTCGTCGAGGGCGTCAACAGTCCAACGGCGACGTCTCGATCCCCAACGTCGAGAACCCGGATCTGTCACCCAAGACGCAGCGCCTGCAACTCGATCTCATCCAATCGATGAATCAACAACAGTTTTTGCGCGATCGTGCGAACCCGGAGGTGGAAGGCATCATCGAGTCGTTCGAACTCGCCTTTCGGATGCAAAACGAACTCCCGAAAGTGATGGATTTCACAAAGGAACCTTCCCGCATTCGTGAGATGTATGGGCTCAATGATCGAACGATGGGAAATTTCGGACGCCAATGTCTGCTCGCAAGACGCATGGTCGAACGCGGTGTTCGTTTCGTGGAGGTGACCCATGGGAGTTGGGACCAGCATCGCAATCTTGAAGCAGCTCTCACCAACAACTGTGACCAGACGGACATCCCGATCGCCGCTTTGCTACGGGACCTGAAGGATCGAGATCTCTTGAAGGATACGCTCGTCATCTGGGGTGGTGAGTTCGGTCGCACTCCACATGCACAGAACGGCAATGGGCGCGATCATAACAGTCGAGGGTTCTCAATGTGGATGGCCGGGGGCGGCGTCAAGGGGGGCGTCACTTACGGGTCCACGGATGAATACGGCTATGAGGCTGTCGAGGATAAGATGCATATCCATGATTGGCATGCGACGATCCTTCATCTATTGGGACTCAATCACGAGGAGCTTACCTACAACTACGCGGGACGTGATTTTCGACTGACCGACGTCCATGGTAACGTCGCGCGGTCGATCATCTCCTGAAGGCTACGCGCCGGTTCGGCAGTAGAGGCAGAGACTGGCGTGCTTGGAGACCTTGCGGCGACACTTCGGACATCGTTCGAAAATCTGTTTCCGATTGACCGTTTCTTTGCGCAGTTTGATGTCCAGAATCGTGGACAAGCGTTGCACGATAGAAATCGCTTCTCCGGCTTCAGTCTCCACGTGTTCGGGACCGATATCAATGGCATCACCACCGCTGAAGGTGCAGATTTCAACCAGGTCGTTATGGTGAGTAGCAAGGGCAAGTGAGTAGTTCCGAGGCGTGTTCGTGGGGTCGAAATCACCGGCTGATTTGTCGTAACCCGTCTCCATGGAACCGGAGAGGAATTCCATATGAGACACCTCCGTGAACGGGATGTCCACTTGGGCGCTCAGGAACCAGAAAGTTCGCATCCGATAACGCACAACTCTGTCAAAGGGACAGAATTCGACCTTTCGGACATGCGTGAAGCAGCTGAGGATGCGCGTGATCATCGAGTTGCGGATTACGATACGCCCGCTCTCTTCACCGATCGAAGGCCGGATGGTAAACAGCCCCAACTTGGTCAGTCCGCCAAACATTTGAACTGGCAACAGGTTAGCCGAATACAGTCCTCACAACAATCGGTTCTATCATCTACCGACCTTCGTTCTGCAAGGCATCGAAAGCGGCAGATCGTCGTGTTCGCGGATCATCCACGATTCCAACTTGGGCGTGAGTTCGGTTTTCACCGGATTGAACCCGGTGAGATTGTTGAGTTCGAACGGATCCTTCTCCACACCGGTAAACAACCGGACGTCTCCACGCGGTGGTTGAGCAAATCGTGTTACGCGCAATCCCACCGGTGAGCGACCGGCAAAGATGGAAAATGCGCGAGGCGCACATTGTGGAGCGGCGGTGTAGTCGCGATCGAATCGCATGCCTTCAGATGCGAATTTATTCAGATTTGGCGTGATCTTGAGCTCCTTGGCGTTGTCATCGCCATAGGATCCGACGTGGGAAACGCTGTGATCGTCGGAGAGAATCAGCAGGATATTTGGAGAAGCGGCCTCGAGATGAGGTGAGCAGCAAGAGTCCGGCCAGCACTGCTTTCACCTTCTAAATCAGGTTGCGTAGATAATCGGCCGTTTCGCGGGCGGCATCGGCGGGGGATGAACCATCCTCGGGGGCGGATTGGTGAACGGTTACGGCGCCTCGATAATTGATTGCGTGGAGACCTTCGAACACCCGGGGGAAATCGATCCCGTGAGTATTGGGGATCGGGATGATATCGAAGGAAATGGGTCCATGGTTCCAAGTGTCCAGTGTGACCGCTCCATCCGGTTTGAGTAGTTGGTTTTGGAGATAGACATTGAAGATCTTGTCACCGAAACGCCGGATCGTGTCGCTCCCATACTCTTGGCGGCACTCCTCTAGATTGGCCGCCTCGAATATGAGTCCGAAGTTTGGCCGATTGATGGCCGTCAGTTGGGTGCTAATCTCGTTAACGGTCTCAAAGAGACTCTGGACGTGGCACTGATGGACGAGTTTGAGACCCCGTTCAGCGGCTTCATCGGCGGCGTTTTGTGCCGTGGCAATGTCATCGGGTGTCTTGATGCAAACCCGGATCAGTGGTGCGCCCAGCGCTTCCGCGAGGTCAAGGTAGGCGGTGATGTTGCGCAGGCAGTTCGGACCGTCGTCGTTGTTGTAAACGATGTTGAAATCCCCGGAGATCATGGTGACCTGCAAGTTGCGTGAGCGGACGGTCTCGGTCGCCATTTCTACTGCTTCGCGGGGAGTGTGAATGCCGATTTGCGAGGCCCGCATACAGAGCCCCTCAAAACCGGCGGCAACAGCGAGATCGGCAAGTTCGGGTAGCGTCATGATGGCTTCCTTCTTGGACAGAAAACCTTCGGCGATACGTGCGGAGACAGAGAGTTTCATGAGTCGGATGATTGCTTTGGAGGTGGCTCGAAGGGGAGTTGAATGACGAAGGTGGTGCCGTCGCCGCTCTTTGATTCGATGGAGATTCGTCCGCCATGTCCGTCGATCACCCGGGCCACGATTGCGAGTCCGAGTCCGGTCCCTTCCTCTTTTCCGGCGGTGAACCACGAGGAGAACGCTGCTTGTTGTTGGTCCGCGCTCATTCCCGGTCCAGTGTCGGAGAATCGAACCTCGATGCCATCGGCGAGGGAACGAGTGGAGACGGTCAAGCTGCCGCCTTCAGGCATGGCTTCAACCGCATTGAGCGTAAGGTTGAGGAAGGCCTGTTCCAGTTGCGTGGCGTCGGCCTTGATCAAAGGCAGGTCTGTGCTGAGTTCGCGTTGCAGATCGATGTGCTCGGATTTCAGGCGATGGCGTGTAAGGAGCCCGAGGTCGTCGATCAACTGGTTGGCGTCGACCTCCGTGAGATTCGGTTCCGACCGGCGGGCGAAGTCGAGGATCCGGTCCACGATCCGGCCGAGGTGGTCGATTTTCTCACCCATGATCTTCGCGTCCTCGTTTCGTGGATCGCCATGATCAAACTTCAGATCCATGGAATGAAACAGCATCTTCATCACTGTCAGCGGATTGCGGATCTCGTGCGCGACTTCGGCGGCGAGAATCCCAATGGCGGACAATTGTTCGCTGTGTCGGAGTTGTTCTTCGACGTCCACGATTCGTTCGTAAAGGCGGGCCTTTTCGATGGCCACCGCAGAAAGGTCCGCGAGGGTGGCGAGAATCCGAACTTCCTCATCCGAAAAGATGTGAGGCTGTCCGGTATAGACGTTGAGAGCCCCGATGATGCGCTGGGAAAAGATCATCGGCACGCTGAGTAGCGATACGAGCCCCTCATCGTGCGCCACAGACACGTGTTGGTAACGCCCCGAGGTCTGCACGCTGAGTTCCTGGACCGGTTTGCGCCGACGAATGACCGTGCCGATCAGACTCTCAGAAATGTTCAGTGGCGGGCGTTGATGATACGAGGCGCCACCGCCATGACAGGACCTCAGTTCCAGAAACGACTCCTCCTCATTCAAGAGTTGAAGCGAACAGACCTTGGCGTTCATCAAACCGGCTGCTTCACGGGTGACGATGTCGAGCGTGTCATCGAGGTTGAGCGTGGAATTGACCGCCTGGCCGATGCTGAGCAAGCCTTCGGAGAGGCGTGCCTTGTGCCGAACCTGTTCGTACAGCCAGGTGTTGTGAATGACCCGGGAAGCCTGAACCACAAGTTCCTCCAAGACCACTTGGTCCTCCAGGGTGAAGGCGTCCACCTGTTCCGAATCCATGTTCAGGACTCCGCGAAGATTGCCGTCAACGAACAGGGGGACGGCAAGTTCGGAACGAACCCCGGGGGCTACAGCGACGTAGCGATCATCTTCGAGCACATCGGCGACCCGGGCAGGCGCGCCTTTGCGGGAAACCCATCCGGTGATGCCTTCGTTCATCCGCAATCGCATGGACAGGGCGTCATCGGGAAGTCCGTGCCCGGCTTCGATTTCGAGACAACCAGTGGTGGGATTGAGCAGGGCGACCGAACCGCTACTGGCATTCAGCAGCTTGACTGCTTCCCGAAGTATGAGCTGCAACGCTTCCTGCGGGTCCAAAGTGGAATGAATGACCTTGCTGACCTCGTAGAGCAACTTAAGACGTTCGTAGTCCGGTTGATCGTTGGTAGTCATGTCAAGAATAGCGCTTGATAAGCCAGAAACCGCCGCTGCCGAAGATCAGTGCCGGCGACCAACCAGCAAACCATCCTGGGACCTGGTTGCCGGTGCCGAGTGCGAGTGCAACCTTGGAGTAAAGAATGAAGGAGAAGACGAGAATGATCGCCAGTCCGACGGCGGCCATGATGCTGCGTCGACCGGGCATGAGCCCCATCGGCAGGGCCATGAAGACGACCACGAGGCATTTCAAGGGCATGGCAAGGCGGCCGTGCCACTGGGTTTTCAATTGCGCCATCTTGTCCTCAGCGAGGTCCGGATGACGTCGCAGGTAATCGCCAATTTCTTGCAAACTGAAGCGGATTTCCTTGGCCAGTTTGTCGCGCCCCAACGAGTTGATCTTGATTTCACCGGTGATCATCTCCGGCGTTTCGTGGAAGTCCGGCATGGGAAGGGAATTGGTGAGTGTGCGCAAGGGCAACTTGGTGAGGGGGTCAGGTTGATTCAGCTTCACGTTGCCTTCGAAGACCCAGTGATTATCGTTCCATCGTCCCATGTCGGCCCCGAGATGAAGGGTGTTCCCCACTTCGTCCTGCCAAGTGATGTCGACTCCTACCAGGGTGTAGGTCAAGAGATTGAAAGAGTCGATGTGCCAGAAACGACCCTCGCGTTCATTGTTGAAATTGACCCGTTCCACCCATTGCGCGGCGGTCTTACTCTTCACGTCGCTGTGTCGACTGTGCAGAATATGTTTCGCTCCGCGATCGGCCTCCGGCATGACCCATTCATTGGATGCGAACAGTCCGATGGACAGAAAGGTGCCAACGGCCAAGTACGGAAGGGCAAGACGCCAGACACCAACGCCGGCCGTCCGAATCGCGATCAATTCGTTGCTACGGGCGTGCTGGGCGAGACAATAGAGCAGCCCGAGAAACAAGGACAGGGGCATGACCACATCGAGGAGGTGAGGCGTGACGTAAACGTAGTAGCTCAGAATGTCGGTTGCGCCGAGTTCGTAGCGATCGAACTTCTGGAAATTATCATTCAGATCGAAGGCGACGAAGAGAATGAAGAAGCCGACGAAGGAAAAGATCGTTGGAACGATCAATTCCTTAAGCAAATAACGGTCAATCAGCCTCATCAGTGCAGTTCCACGACCTTGCTGTCGAGGAAACCGATGCGGGTGGCTTTCGCTCGAATAACCGTGCCGGGTCTTTGTGGGATCGCCTTCGTATACAGTTGCCAGCGGCCCTTGCCAATCTGGCACGAAATGGAGGCTCCAGGTGTCGTGCAACCAAGCCGAACCTCACCCCGACGAGTCCGTTCGGCGACGGGGGCTTCGGTCTTCTGGTATTGGCGGCCGGGGCGCAGGCGTTCCATCATGATGGATTCCGGGATCATTCCCATGTCGCCGATCTTGTCCTGCCACTGCTCGGTGGCTGAGCGCATCCGGCGCAGCATTTCGCGATACTTGGATTCGTGGGCAAGATTCTTCGTCTCGTGCGGGTCGTTGACGATGTCGTAGAGTTCCTCGGGAGGTTTGCGCTTGGCGAAAAAGCGTTTCTGTACCGGATTCAGTTTACCCTCGGCGTTAAGCCGGCGGAGATCGACCAGCGTGGGCATCATGTCCATGTAGTCGATGTGCTGGGCGTAGGTGCGGCGGGTCTCGTAGTTCCGGATGTATTTGAACTGATGATCCCGGGCCGCACGCATGCATTCCTGCGCTTCGTCCATACGGTCGCGATGATAGAACAGCATGTCCGGGGCGGGTTGTTTCTTGGGGCCGACCAATACGCGTCCGTGCAGGTAGTCTTTCGGGGCGATGCCGGCGAGAGCAAGGGTGGTGGCGGCCAGGTCTTCGGTGTTCACCAATTCGTCGTTCACAGCGGGCTTGAGCTGTTGGGGCCAACGGATCATGAAGGGGATATGAACGCCCGAATCGTAGATCCAGCGCTTGCCCCGTGGTAGTCCGCGCCCATGATCACTCCAAAAGATGACGACGGTATTGTCGGCCAATCCATCGTCGTCGAGTCGCCGGAGAATCTCACCAACCTGACGGTCCATCTCCGAAATGATATTCGCGTAGCGGGCCCAATCCTCACGGGATTCGGGGGTGTTCGCATGGATGGGAGGAAGAAACTTACCCGCAATCTTGGGGTCATGGCGCTGCTCCGGTTGAAGTTTTTCAAGAAGGGTCGCGTGCGTCTTGTTCCCGTGACGGATCTGGCTTTCATGGGAGATCGTGAGGTTGATCACGGAGAAGAAGGGCTGGCCCGGTTTGCGATCCCGCCAGTCATTGTGTCCCCCGCCATTACGGTCCCAGGCGGGCAGGGGATCTTCGAACTGATAGTCCGTCTTGGATTTATTGGATGTGAAGTAGCCCGCGGCGCGGAGGTATTCTGGGAAGGCTTTGATATGCGGCGGTGTCACGATGCGGGACCGCATGTGTTGCGAGCCGATGGAAATCGGGTAGACCCCGGTAATGATGCCCGAACGGACCACGGCACATACGCCGGCGGGCGTGAAAGCGTGGGTATAGCGGACACCTTGACTGGCCAAGCGATCCAGATTCGGCGTTGAAGCGTAGCTGTCACCGTAGCAACCGAGATTAGGGCTGATGTCTTCGCAGCTGATCCAGAGGATATTCGGGCGTTGGGCAGCCTGCTCCGCATTGCGAGCAGGCGGTCCCTGTTTGTTGCTCTGAGACCAAGTCCGAGGCTGGCCGCCGTCGGTGGGGCGCTGGTGATTCTGAAGAGTGAAGTCGTTCTTCACATATCGCAGCGCGTTCTTCGCGGAACCACGGATGTGGTAGTCCTTGTGCTTTCGGAAAACACCCTCCAATTCCGGCAGGGCTTTCTTGGCCAATGGACCCAGGCGTCCCAGGAAATCTGCCGCGGAGCAGGCAGTACCGCGTTCCTTTGATTGGAGCGCGTCGATCAACACGCCGAGGTGCTCGCTGCTGTCATTGATTCGGCAGAGCGCGTACGCGGTGGCCATGCGGACGCCTTGTGAGTTGTGGGCTTGGGTCTTCTTCAAAGAGTCGACGGCGCGTTTGGCCTTGCTGCCAAGATCACCCAAATGACTCGCTGCCCAATAGCGAATCGATGGATCCTCACGCGAGAGCATCTTGCTGAGCGGAACCAGCGCGGATTCCCCGAAAATACCAATCGTGCGGGCAGCCCGAAGTCGGCGAGTCTCATTCTCGGAATCCAGATCGCGCACCCAGTCTGTCAGCAATCGCCCGGCAACATACTTGGGAGCGGCGGCATTTGCCTGAATCACCGCAATCACCAGAATAGCGAAGAGAAGTTGTTTCATCGATTATCGGAAATGATGTTCATCGGCCTCCGGTCCGCGCAAATAAAATCGCCTCTTCAGGCGTTGCGAAGCAATTCGATTGCCAGCTCAAAGTCTTGGGGTCGGGGCGCGTTGAACTGCATCTTTTTCTCGGTGAGCGGATGAATGAATCCCAGTTTCGCAGCGTGGAGCATCTGGCGAGATGCCTGGTAGCCTGTGATGGAGGTCAACTGACGGTTCTGACGTTTTCCGTAGGTTTGATCACCAACCAGAGGCGAGCCGATGTATTGGAAATGAACGCGAATCTGGTGGGTGCGACCAGTATGGATGATCGCCTCGGCGAGCGTGGCGTGGCGAAGACGTTCCAAGACCCGGTAATCGGTATGTGCCTCCTTCCCTTCGCCTTCATCCTTGGCGGCCATGCGTTTTCGATGCGTGCTGTGACGGGCGATGGCTACGCGAATCTCGCCGCTGTCGTTGGGCATGACTCCGCAGGCCAAGGCGTGATAAGTCTTGCTGGTCGTGCGTTCGGCGAACTGGCGTGAGAGCCCGATGTGCGCCTGGTCATGCTTGGCCACGACCAGGCAACCGCTGGTGTCCAGGTCGAGACGATGCACAATTCCGGGTCGTGCGACTCCGCCGATTCCACTGAGTTCGTCGCCGCAATGATGCAGCAGGGCATGGACGAGCGTACCGGTTTCGTGGCCGTTGCCCGGATGCACACAAAGCCCGGGTGGTTTGTTCAATACGACGAGATCTCTATCCTCATGCAGAATGTCGAGTGGGATGTTCTCCGGCTCCGGCTCCGCCGGCCGGACATCGGGCCAGCGAACTTCGATTGATTCACCGGCACGAGGAGCGTGGGTCGGCTTCACCTTGACGCCATTGACGGTGATGTGGCCTTCCTTGATCAAGCGCTGCAGCGTGCCGCGGGAAACAGCTTGATAAATGCTTGTGAGATATTGATCCAAGCGCTCGTTGGGCTTGGATCGATCGACGGTCAACACTTCGCCGCGGCTGGACATGACAGCCGATTTGATACCGGGATCGGGGCGAACGTGCAGTGAAAATCTGCTACTCGGTGCTGATCGCAGGATCCTGCGGCCGCTTGCGCAGCCAGGAGTAGAGGACCGCTCCGCCCACAAAAATACCAATGCTGACCCAATGGGCCGGGGTCATCCATCCGGTCATTTGCCGATCCGGATAATCACCACGGAACAATTCTACGAATGTCCGGATGCAGGCATAGCCGAGCAGGTACAAGGCGAAAATCTGGCCGTCGAACTTCTTGCGGCGATAGAGCCATGCCAAGGTGGCGTAGAGCGAAAAATTCAGCAATGCCTCATAGACTTGAACGGGATGCGCGGCCACTGCTTGTCCTGGAATGTCGTGTAGAGGGTGACCGAAGGGGTATTTGATTGCCCAAGGAAGCGTACACTCGCTCCCGTAACAGCAGCCCGTCATCAAACAACCGAGGCGACCAAATGCATGACCCAACGAGATGCTTGGTGCGAGGGCATCGCCAAGTCGCCAAGTCGGAAGTTTCTTCC
>JBMYQZ010000077.1:0-12441 GCA_049601855.1 Limisphaerales bacterium
GTTCCATGATCGCGTTGTGCTCGAGTTCCATCGCTCTTGCTTCGGTGGTCTTCAAGCCGTTAACCAAGACTTCGAGTGCCTTGGTCGTTGCGGGATAGTGACCGCGGGTCTTGCGCATCAGATCGGGGCGGACGCGGCGTTCGATCAATCCACCCGCAAGCGAGTTGTTGAAGAGGGTCATCTTGCCGTGGGCCGGACGGCGATTGCCACGCGGCGGATACTTGCCACCCATGATCCACTGGTGGGCGGTCTCCATGAGTTTTTCGTGAGGGACGACCCCATCGACCATACCGATTCTATGCGCCTTCTGGGCAGTGACCGTCTTGCCGGCGATGATCATGTCCAAGGCGCCGGGAAGACCGATCAAGCGAGGAAGTCTCGTGCTGCCACCCCAAGCCGGGAGGATTCCAAGTTGGGTTTCGGGAAGACCGATCTTGGTTCCCTTATCGTCGGTCGCGACGCGCATGTCGCAGGCAAGACAAATCTCGTAACCTCCCCCGACACAGGCACCGTGAATGGCCGCCACCGTCGGGAACGGCAGCTCGGCAAGACGATTGAACGTGTCCTGGCCCAGCTTGATCAGGTTGCTCAACTTGGCGGCATCGTCGGTGTCGGCGATGGCGTTGAGATCCGCGCCGGCGATGAAGATGGATTTCTTCGCACTGCCGACCACCAAGCCGCGCAAGGTGGGATTCAACTCGATGGCGGTGAGGTGTTCGCCGAGTTCTTCCAAGGTCTGACGGTCGAAGATGTTCGCAGCCGAGTCCGGTCGATCGAAAGTGAGGATGCCGATGCGATCGACGTTCACCTCGAAGCGGATTCGTGACTCCGGCTGCGGGGGCGCAGCCGTTGGTTCATACGCGCGGTCGACGTCTGCTTTGTTTGCGAAGGTAGTATTCATAGTGCCTCCAACCAGATGGCCGCACCTTGACCGCCACCCACACAAAGGGTGACGAGGGCGCGTTTGAGTTTGCGACGATTGAGTTCCTTCAAGCTGGTAAGAATGAGCCGGGCACCGGTGGCTCCGACCGGATGGCCGAGGGCGATGGAGCCACCATTCACATTCAATTTGTTGCCGGGGATCTCGCCCAACGGATGCGGAAGACCGAGCACCTTGCGGGCAAACTTTTCGGAAGCGGCCGCCTGTTGGCAGGCGAGCACCTGCGCCGCGAAGGCTTCGTTGATCTCACTGATGTCCGCCTGGCCCACGGCGAGCCCGCAGTTCTCATCCGCCGCGGCGATGGCGTAAACGGGGCCGAGCCCCATGCGGGCAGGATCGCAGCCGGCGTAGGCGTAACCCGAGAGGACACCGAGCGGCTTCATTCCCAGCTCGCTCGCCTTCTCCTCGGACATGACGAGCAACGCAACGGCGCCGTCGGTGATCTGGGAGGCATTGCCGGCAGTCACCGTCCCATTCTTGCGATCGAACACCGGCCGCAGTTTCTGCAAAGCCTCAAAGCTCTGTTCCTTGCGAACGCCGTTGTCAGTCGTGATCGCCTTACCCTGATGATAGACGGGTGTGATTTCCTCGACGAGATCATCGGTTGCGATGGCGGCGCGTTCATGGGAACACAGCGCGAAATTGTCTTGGTCGTCGCGGGTGATGCCGCCTTCGCGGGCGAGCAGTTCGGCGGTCTCACCCATGTTCAGTCCGCAAACCGGATCGGTGAGGCCGAGCTGCAAAGCGATCCTGGGTGAGAAATCCCGCAGGCGAAACTGGCTCATCACCGAAAGCTTCTG
This sequence comes from Limisphaerales bacterium, assembly GCA_049601855.1. Classification (GTDB taxonomy): domain Bacteria; phylum Verrucomicrobiota; class Verrucomicrobiia; order Limisphaerales; family JAYPXF01. The sequence goes on from JBMYQZ010000077.1 coordinate 1,741, forward strand.
CATCAACGTCCTGGACCGCCCGAGCTTGGCAAACTTGGCCTTCGCGGACTCGCGGAACAGGAAGGGGTAATTGGACATGCTTTCAACGCCGCCCACGACGAACACATCACCACGACCGGCGCACATCTTCTCGTAAGCCTGCGTGAATGCCTCCATGCCGCTAGCGCAATTACGGCTGACGGTAATGGCGGGAACGGACTCGGGAACACCGGCGCGCAGGGCGACCACTCGACCCAGATTGGCGCTTTCGTTCGGATTGCCGACGCAACCGATGATCACCTCGTCGATCAACCTCGGATCGACATCCGTCTTGGTGAGCAAGGCGTTGACGGCGACGCGGCCGAGTTCGTCCGCGGCCAGCGGGGCGAGGTCCGTGCCCATCTTGCAGAAAGGCGTGCGGACACCGTCAACTATCACCATTCGTTGTTTCTTCATACATCCCTCCAGGTCAGGGCGGTTTTGGATTTGTCTTCGACCTTGAGGGAGCGATTACGAGCGCGCCTGGTAGTCTCGGACTCGTTCTTCGAAGGCTTCAATTCTTCCGGGATCGGTTTCGCCTGCGGGCGATGATCGACCACCTTCTTTTCCTTCATTTCGGAACCGACGCCTTGCAGGCGACGCATATCCGCCGCGCTGTGAAAAACAATTCGATTCGGTTGCACCTCCGTGTGCGCAGCGAAGCGATCGCAAACTTCCTTCTCAATCTGCTCATCCTCGGTCGCACCGAGCTTGTGCAGGTGCAGGACGAGTTCATCGATTTCCAGCGGGTCGTCGTTCTGTTTGCGCAATTCAAGTTGCCAGGCACCGATGTTGTGCGCGTCGTCGAGCAGATGTTCGAGCTCATTGAAATCGACGAGCGTGCCCTTGAGCTTTCCGAGACTCATTTCCTGCACGGCGGAACTGCGGGAAATCTTGCCGACCAAGCGCGGAAGCAGGCGGCCACAATGCGGGCATTCCTCGTAGTGGAGACCTTCGCTGATGCAATCGCCGGTGCGATATCGGAGCGCGACAGTGCCGCGAGCGTCGAGCGGGGTGTAAACGATCTCGCCGGGCTCGCCGGGGCCGACCGGTTTGCCGGAGATCGGATCGACGATCTCGAACAGGCCCAGGTCGGGAAACGTGTGGAAGCCGGCCATCCGCTCGCCAGCTGGAGCCGGACATTCGGCGAAGGCCATCTTGGCTTCCGTAAATCCGTAGGTCGAAACGACATCGCAGCCGTGCGAGTCCAATTCGAGCGCCAGGTTCTGCAACTTGGTCCGCATTCCGTCGGGCACCTTTTCACCGCCGAGAACGATGCGGCGTAGATTGGTACAGCGAAGCCCCTGCTCCACCGCTTCATGCAGTACGTGGTAGACAAACGTGGGCATGCCAATCAGCACTTCGGGATTAACCTTCTTCAGGAATCGAAGCTGGCCCTCCGTGCCCATGCATTTGCCGCCGCCGGTACTCGCCATGAAACTGCCAAAGGTCGTGCTGCCGTAGTGCGACAACCAAAACGCTAGATGTGGCGCGTAGGGAAACATGTTGAGCATCTTGTCCTCGCGGGTCGCACCGGCGATCTGGAACACGCGTGCGGCACCTGTTTTCAGATTCATCAGATCGTGCTGCGAATAGAGGAAGGACACCGGATCAGCAGAGCGACCAGTCGTGCTCGTCAGAAAGATGGGACGATACTCGTCTTCGAGATGCCGCTTGGCCTTTTCACGGCCGAAGAAGACGGCCCGCATGATCGTGCTTGGCTTGCGGGCCAAACGATTACGATCGGGCAACAGGAGGAAATCCTTGGCCTTTTGCGGATTGTCCGGAGTGGGCAACAGGTCGGCCTTTTGCGTGAAGGGCAGATGGGCCCAGTCATCGAAGCTGCGAATGTCGCCCGCGGTCATGTTCAGGCCGCGAAACATCTCGCGGTAGTACGCCGAGGACGGCAGCACGATGTCGCGCAGGTAGCGACGAAGCTTGACGAGTTGCAGGGCGCGAATGGTGCGCTCAGGCAGCTGTTGCCATTGTGAGGTCAGTAGTTTCGTGTTCATGACGTGTCTCCGTTGGTTCGGTTAACGCTTTCAGTTCGGACAGATGTTCCGCGGTCATGCGCCGGCCCAGGGCGATGTATTTGCGGGGCCGATTGAAGTCATGCCACGAACCGTCGAGGTTGATCGGTCGGATCACGACGTCGGCGTGGCGACAGGCTTCTTCCGCGTTGGGGATTTGTGCGCCGGTAAAACACTGCTGAATGATGTCGAGAATATTGCCATTGGCGAAGTAGTTGAGCTGCTGGTTGAGCAGGCGTTGCCACCACGGACGGCGGGCGATTTTGGCCTGGAGGCGCAACTCACGTTCGCGCAGATCTTTCATCAACTCCGGTGTCGGCACCGTGTTGACCGCAATGACCTTTTCAATGCCTTCTTCGCGAAGGAGGTCAACCGGCAACGGATCAATCACACCACCGTCGACATATTCTTCACCGTCAATTTCCACCGGTACACAGACACCGGGAATGGCGCAACTTGCGTGGACAGCCGTGGCCACTTCGCCCGAGTCGAACACCTTGCGTTCCAGCGTATGTAGATTCGTCGTGACCACCCGCAGCGGACGCACCATGTCGCAGAAATGCGACTGGCCGACGGACCTTTGGAGCAGCTTTTTGATCTTGTAACCGCCAAGGAAACCCCGCCGCGGGGGAAAGACCGGATCCATGAGTTTCCAGCGCCCCTGCAGATCCCGTCCCAGATTGCGGATGAAAGTGCTGTTGTGGTCGGCGGCCCAAAGCGCCCCGATGTAGGCACCCATGCTGCAACCGGCGATCATGTCGATCTCGATGCCGTTTTCCTCGAGTGCCTGGATAACTCCCACATAGGCGAAGCCCTTAGCGCCGCCGGACGAGAGTGCGAGGCCAATCCGGCAACCCGCGATCTCCCGAGCCAGGCGACGCAAATCGAATTGAAATCCCTCCACGAAATACGCGGCGCCACGATAGCCTTCGTACGGACAGTCGCGGACATATTGATGTGCCGGTGCACCAAGGGACGCATAGCTGTCTTCCTGCGTGCGTGGCAATTCGTCGTAGCCGAGACAGATGACCGGTTTCAAATACACGCGCCGCGCCTTGCCACGCTTGGTCAGCCAGGAATTGTATCTGCGATAGTTGGAAAAACTCTCTTCATGCTGTTGCACCAAGGCGAACGAGTGCTTCGCGCGCCGAATGCATTCGGCCACCGGTCCACGACCGGTCTTCACACTGACATGAACGAGGACGTGCCGGAAAAAACGGCTGCAATGACCCAGCAAGGCAGCGAGATATTTGCGTTCCCCAGCGCTGCAGTTTACACGCACGAAGAGTCGTTTCACCCCGTCATCGAGCGACTGCAGATCATTCACAAAGGCAAAACGATCGGAGGGAAGTGAGTTGAGCGGCGACCAGTCTTTCGGCGATTCACCGGCATCGGAAGGAAGCAGCCGAATCAACAGGATCTCGTCGCGCCCCAGCGCATTCAATGCGCGACAAAGATGCTCAACGATGATGTCGTCACGGATCTGAGGGGAGGTGGAGACAATCGCGGAGAGATTGCCCAGTCGGATGCTCGGTTGAGGTTTATCGTTGCCGGCAAGAAGACCGGTGTTTCGATATTCCCGAGCGAAGTCCCGTATGTTTCTTGGCGTAGTCATCGCCGTCGATCTTTCCATCGACGGAGGCGCTACTCACCCATTCCCGAGGGTCATTCAGATGGCCCAGGGCGAGGCTGAGTAACGCCTTCGCCGAACCGTTTTCTATTCTCTTGGGAGCTGCCCATAACTAGCTCGCAGATTAACTATCGTGCACATTCTTCGCCTGTCAAATCCGTGACTCTACAGTTAAGACCTAAGTGATCAGATCCACGTTCAAGCAATCGGCACGCATACCTAAAACTCAAGTTTCGCCATTATAAAATGAACGAGATTGTGTGCCTTTAACGGAAAGCCTAGACTCCGCGCGAAACCCGACTCCGTATTTCATGGCATTTGGAAAACCGAAGACCACACGTATCCAAACCGAGCATCTCCCGGGGCCGATCGCGACGAGTTATCGACGCATCTTCACGCGTCACGAACCAGATGTGGAGCGATTGATCTTCGTTCTTGATACCGCCGAGATCACCGCGCGTTTTCTCGCCTCCATCATCGTCTGCACGCTGCGCGAGTTGGGCTTGGATGAGAAACTGGCGAAACCGATCATCGAGATGGGTGATCCCCGCATGCGTTTGCGCAAACCGTCCTTCGGTTTGTGGATGGAACTGTTGCGCGAAGGCGCCCGCAGATTACACGGTCAGGAGGAGCTGTTTACCGATGAGTCAGCGCGCGAACTGGCAATGAACATCTGCAACTTCGTCTTCAACGAACACGAAAAGACCAAGGGCCGACCTTATGCCGATCTCGATGCCATCCTCGTAATCCGCAACAAGGTTCATCATCCGAACGAGGAACTCGACATCCCCTCGCTTTGCGCCGAGGCCGAGAAGCTGCTCAACAATGCCCTCGGACAATTGGAGTTCTTCGCGGAGTTCCCGCTCTACGTGGTGAAGCAGATCAACTTGCGGCGGCGGCGCATGAACGACGCGGCCTATCAACACCAGTGCTTCCTGCTGCAAGGCGAAATCGATTTCCCCACCGCCGAGAATGACGAACGCACCTGGCACACGGAGACGAACGAGGTACTCATCTATCGCAGCGAGAGTTCTTACCTGAATCTCGATCCCCTCGTCGTCTATCTCCACCCGGACGAGATCGACAAGGAGAAGGGCAGCAAGGAGGAAGTGTATCCCGGTCTGTATGCCTTCTCAGGATTTGCCGCGAAGTCGAGCGGGCTGGTGGTTGACTACCTGCCCTGCGCCGGGAGCACGAAAGCCTTTCGCACGAATACCCAGGCCTTTCACGATGAACACCTGACCGACTGCCTCGCCCGCGGCATGGAGGAATTGCTTGGCCTCATGGAAGCCGGCTCAACCGAGGCGGCCAACGTATGAGCGACGAGCTCTCCAAGGAGGATCTGCTGCGGCGCTACACTCAGCAACCGGTTGAGTCGACGGAGTTCATCCGGCGACGTTCGCCCTTCAAGTTCCTCGACTCATACGGGGTCGATGACGCGGATATCTTTTTCGGCCGCGACTTTGAAATCACCGAGCTGTTGCACTTCTTTCGCCGGCGCGGCTGCCTCCTGATCTACGGCGAATCCGGATCGGGCAAATCATCGCTCGTGCAATGCGGCCTGCGCTCACAAATCCCGAATGAAGACGCCTTCTTCCTAGCGCCCCGCGTGCATGGATCGGGATTACCCTCGCTCTGCGAGCAACTCTACGAACAGACCGCTCGAGCCCTGAACATCGAGGCGGAAGTGCCGGAGCATCCGAGATGTCGAACACGCTGGCGGAGATTTGCGAGGCGGCTTCGCGACCGGTGGTATTGTTCTTCGATCAGTTCGAGGAGTTGTTTCTGTTTCATGAATCCGCAACGCGACTGCAGTTCGCCCGGGAACTGGCCGATCTCGCCACGAAGCGTTCCAACATCAAGGTTATCATCGGTATCCGACAGGATTACCTCGCGCATTTGAGCGAGCTGGAAGGGACGGTTGAAGGCTTGTTCGACAACCGCTTCTGGCTGCGGCGCATGTCACGGGAGACGGCGGCGCAAGCCGTCGTGCAGGCTTGCGAAACCGGCTCCGTGCAAATCGGCAGTGAGATCGCCACGGCGATTCTGCAACGGCTCGATCCTTCGGGCGAGGGGGTGGAACTGCCCTACCTGCAGGTCGTGATGGACCGCTTGTTCCGGCAGGCGATGGCGGAGAATCCCTCGGCACCCAAGATCACCGAAGAGGATGTGGCCAAGTTGGGAGACGTCGCCAACATCCTCGGCGCGTTCCTCGTCGAAGAAGTTGGCAAGTTACCGGAACCAGATACCGGCCGCCAGATTCTCAAGGCGTTCATCACCCGCGAAGGCACCCGGAAATCGATCGCGCGGGAAAACGTGGCGCAGGACGTCGCAAGCTTTGGCGGCGCGATCGAAGCGGCGGTGCTTGACGACCACCTGGAACGTCTCGCCAAAGTGCGTATCCTGCGCGAAGTCGCTGACACCGATTCCTTCGAGCTCCGTCACGACGCCTTGGCGGCCACCATCGCGGGATGGATCACGGAGGTGGAGAAGGAACTGATCGAAGTCCGCGACAACGTTCAAAACCGCTACAAGGAATACGCCGCCCGGGGACGTCCGCAATCAGCATTATTGGATCAGGACTTCATCGAGTACCTCGACGTGTTTCACGGTCGCCTGGATCCGCTCCTGGATGGCGCCACCAAAGAATACATCGGGGACAGTCGGCATCACCAGCAACGAAGTGCGTTGCGGCGACGAAAGATCACCTTCGCCAGTTGCGCCTCCGGTGTCTCGCTGGTGATCCTTTCCGGCGGGCTCTATATCCGCAGCCTGATGCACACCCGCAACGAGGCCACGGAAGCCCGCACGACCGCCGAACTCAATGCCAGCCAGGCACAGGCCGAGCGCGAATCCGCCGTGAAGGCGCGCCAACAGGCGGAGGAACAACGTCGACTGGCCCACCTCAGCGAGGTCGAGGCGCTGACCGCCAAGAAGCAGGCCGAAGAAGAAACGAAACGCGCCGATCAACAGGCCAAGGCAGCCGAGGCCAATCGTAAACAGGCCTTCGCCAATCTCACCGAGGCCAAGAAGCAGGAGCAACTCGCACGGGAAGCCGCCTCCCAAGCCCTCGCCTCGGAACAAAAGGCGACCCAAGCCCTCGCCGCCGCTCGCAAATCGGAAGCCGAAGCCAAGGCTGCCAATGAAGTCGCGCTGAGGGAAAAAGCGCGCGCCGAAGAAAGCGAGCGGGAGCAGACCCGCGACCTGTTTGAATCCTATCTTTCCCAAGCCATTCTGCGCGCTGCCAATCAGCACTTCAGCAGTGCCCGTGACGCCCTCGACGAATCAGTGCTGACCGCAAACAAGGCCGGCCCGGGGGGCATTGATCCCAATCGTATCGCCTTGCGCAACACGGTCGCCTGGCTGATCGAGCTGGCGAGCATTGAATCATCCGCGGTGTCCGAGGACGCCGGCTTCCCATTGAAGGCAATCGTCGCCGGGCCGAAGGGGCGCCGTCTGATCTTCGGTGATGAAGCCGGTAATGTGGGGCTCCACGACCTGACCAACGGCAAGCTGGTGCAATCGCTGGCGGCGCACGAAGACCTTGTGTCCGAAGTCGTGTTCGACCCGGACGGCCGCTGGGTCGCCAGCGCCGGTGCTGACCGCTTCGTCAACATTCACCAGAGTGATCTGCCCGCCGACTCCACCGCCCCGCTCCCGAATCTGAAAACCAGCCATCGGCTTGAGGCCAACGGCGCCATCCAAGCCTTGGAGGTGAGTTCCGATGGCCAGCTCCTGGTCACCGGAGATGAAGACGGCGGCTTGTTCGTCTGGGATCCCGACACCGGCAGAAAACTTGCGGATCTTCGGGGGCATCGGGGAGCCATCACGGATGCGGCGTTCAGCGGCGATGGCCAACGATTGATATCCATTTGCGACGATCGCAGCATCCGCGTCTGGCAACATCAAGGCAGCGGCCGCTTCAAACTTCTCATCACAATACCCAAGACCGAAGACGTCCCCGTTCGGGCGACTCTCAGCCAAGATGGCAATCTCGTCGCGGTGGTGGGGATGGACGACATCGTCCGACTATGGGATGTGCGGAAGGAAGCCACCGTGCAACGCCTCTTCGGTCACCAGAACACCGTCACGGACATCGAATTTTTCAACGAGGATCGAATGTTGATCACCTCCAGCCTCGATCGCACCGTTCGGATTTGGGAAATCGAAAGCGGCATCACCGCGCGAGTGTTGGAAGGGCACGAAACCGGCATCACCGACATCACCATCGCGGGAAACCTGTTGTACACCGCCAGCAACGACCATACGGTACGCACCTGGGAACTGCGCGCCGAGCGTCGTCGCGGCATGGTCAGCGAGCTTGACCTGCATCCCCGCCGACCCAACAGCGTCGCCATCGCACCCGGCAACGACCTGCTCGCGATCGGCTTTGCCAGCGGCGAACTCTCCCTCCACGCCCTGCCCTCCACCGAGCTGCTCTGGACCCGGCACGCTCACGACACGAACATCACCCGCATGGCCTTTGATCACACGGGCCAGCGCCTTGCGACGGCCAGCTTCGATACCGAACTGAAACTTTGGCAGGTCTCCCCGCGAACGAATTCTCTCATCCGCACGTACACGCAACACGCCAATGTCATCAACGATGTCGTATTCTCCCCGGACGGCCGCTATCTCGCCACCGCCAGTCTGGGCAGCCAGCTCGCCATCAGCGGCGGCTCGTTGAACAACCGCGGCGAAGGCGGTGGTCAGATCACCGTGATCGACACCGAAACGCATCGTGAACGCGCGTATTCCGCACATCGCAGCGAAGTGATGTCCGTGGCCTTTGATCGCAGCGGCAGACAACTCATCAGTTCCGGTGACGACGGCAACACGATCGTTTGGAATCACGACGCCGGTGCATTGACGAAGGATATTGGCATCCCGGCCGATCGCGAATTGCTCTACACCGTTGAGTTCCATCCCGACGGACGCCGCATGGCCACGGCCGGACGTGGCGGCGTGGTGAAGATCAAAGACCGCACGACGCCCAAAGATGTCATCCGCATGTCCGGCCACGAGAACGCCATCATCCGGCTGATGTTCAGTCCCGACGGTCAGCAGGTCATTTCCGTAAGCACCGACGGCACGCTGCGGTTCTGGGACCTCCACGTGAATCGCCAGTTCTTCTCCATTCGCCTGCCGGTCTCACACGAAGAGAAAGCGCCGCTCTGGGATTTCCACTACAACTATCATCCTGAGGACGGTGGCTACATCGCCGTCCCGCTTACGAATGGCCGCGTTATGCTTTACCACTTCGGTCGCGTCTTCGATATCGGCAATCAGCTTCCAAAGTCCGGCCTCCGTTGAATCAAAACGCCCGCACAGACAGGGCGAAATGAATGCCATGATCCTGCAGATCATCATCATTCCCAGTGGGCCGTTTCTCGAAAGCATGACCCCAAAACAACCTGCCGGAAAGCTGTTCGTTATGGTTCCAGATCAAGCCCACGCCGGCACTTGGGAGAACGATCGGGTGAGAGTGCCGCCAAGGAACCCGCGCTGAGCGCGACGGCCAACACCAGAATTCGCAGCCTTTCCATGGGTGGCGTCATTCCCGCGCAGACCGCCCCGATCGTCAACGCCATTCAATCCGTTTGCATGATACCCCAAACGATCCCGGCAATCATGAGGGTTATGATGGCCAGGAACAACCACCCCCAGATCGAGGTCTTGGCTTTCACCTGCGGCGTCCGCCGGATGATCTCGCTGTATTCGGAGGAGAAGAGAAATCTTCCTTTGTCCCCCACCGAGTGGTTGATGCAGATCGCGGAAATCAACGTGCCGATGGGGAAGGACAGGAGGTTGATCAAGTTGAAGACAATGAAGGGAACGCGGGCCCAAGGGCAAAACTTCCGTGCCCCCCAGCCAATGGCGCAGATCACGAAACCTAGCCACGCGAGGATAAACCCTAGCAGTTGGCTCCCCGGCATCGGAGGTTTCAATTGGACAAAAAGGAAGAAGCCCCCGGCGAGCATATAGATCATGCCACCGGCAAAGAAGAGAGTCGCCGCCACCTTGAGCGATCGTTCCTGCTTGATGTAGGCCTCGCGCATCCGCACGTCCTCGGCCGACGAGGCCACGGGAGGTCGCTTTTTCTTTGGCGCCGCCGGTGGCCGCGCCGCCACCGATTCCATCTCCTCGCCCGTCTCCGCGTTGTAGCCGCAGGCCGTGCAAAGAATCGCGTCCGTTTCCATTGGAGCCGCGCAACTAGGACACGCCGTCCGGGCCGAGACCGGCGGCGAGAAACTCGGTGACGACCCGACATTGGGAGGGCGCGTCCTCGGTCCAATAGCTTTCGAACCAGCACTGCCAGCCGTAGCGTCGTTGGCTACCGCGACTGGACGCGAGGGCGGCGTTGTGCCGACCGTAACAAACTGCGGCTTCGCCGGCGCCTGCGCTCGCGCTGGTGAAAGCACTGGGGTCGTCGGCGTGGGAGCCGTCGGCGCCGGTTTCGGTTTGACCGGCGCGGGTACGGCTGGGGCTGGTTTGGGCACAATGACGTTCGCGTTGCAACCCGGACAGGCGATCTGCGACCCGATGTAGCTCTCGTGCAAGGCGATGCGAAGCTGACAACCTCCACAAGCAAACTTTATCTCCCCTGGCGGCGCGGGAATCTTGAAAGGCTGCCGACACTCAGGACAAGCCGTCGCAGTACCGGCGTACTCCACTCCAACCTTGATGTGGAGTTGGCAACCGGGGCAGGCAAATTTGACGTCTGGCATGGTACCATCGAGTCCCTGGACGCCAGACATTCTTCTTCAATCCCACCTTGAACGCAAGCCGACCACCTGCGTTCTAAGCATATTCCCCCATAAGGCATGCGAACATCCGAGTGCCGTCAATCCACGAGGGTCAACGCCGCCAAACGCCCGTTCTTCTGCAAGTCCGTCCCAAACTCAATCTTCGCCGTCACTCGCAAATTGGAAATACCGGCGACCGCCACTCGCGGGGCGGTCGTGTAGCCATAGCCTCCATCGACAATCTTGAACTCAACAACCTTCCCATCCTTCATCACCG
>JBMYQZ010000078.1:0-12417 GCA_049601855.1 Limisphaerales bacterium
AATCATTGCCCAGTTGTAGCCATCGTTGCTGGTGTCAGGCACGTAGCTGACGTTTGAGGAATGCCAACGGATCACGCCGATATCTTCGTGGCCCTTGGGTGGATAGTAGGTTCCGTCGCCGTCCTCGATGTGAACCCGATGAGGCAGAACCGCGCCGCTATCGGCGTCCACAACCACCGCCTCGATGATCACCCGTCGCTCAGCCGGGATTATCGGGATCGTTCCCGGGGTCAGTGATTCGCTCTGTTGATCCGGCGCGGTGCGAGGCGGAAGTTTGGGGCCCTGAGGTATCCTTTTCCGAGGTTTGCTCGGCGCTGGCGTCGACGCTTGGGGATGGGACTGTAGCGACAGAGGATGGGCGAACAGGAGCAAGGCTGCGGCAAGTCGAGTAAGAAGCGGGTTCGTTGGATCAGCGGCTTCGGCCCTCTCTCACGTATTTCTTCAGCAGGGCATGCATCTCCTTCACCCGATGCGGATGGCGGTCGGAGATGTCCGTGGTTTCTTCGATGTCCCGGAGCAGGTTGTGCAGCGCGAAAGAGACGGGGAAATTGTCATCCAGGATTTGTTCGTTGGTCTTCGGACCCTTGACGGTCAGCTTGAAATTTCCGCGGCGAATGGCAAAGCCGCCTTTGCTATGATTGTGGACGATTGCCTCATGAAATGAACCGGGCCCGGATTCACCGGTGAGCGCACGATAGAAACTCTGGCCGTCCTCGGCGGTGTCTTGGCCAAGCTTGATGCTCAACATCTCCGCCACGGTCGGTAGGATGTCGGTGAAGACAATCGTGCTGGCACATCTCTCACCGGGTTTGATCTTCGCCGGCCAGCGGACAAAGAACGGCACGCGGTGTCCGCCCTCCTGCAGGCCGGCCTTCCAGCCGACGAAGGGTCCGTTGCTGTCGTGACCGTGAACGGTCGTGTCGCCCCGGACCCATTTCTGCCAATAACCCTTGGTGCGATTCACCGGACCATTGTCGGCGGTGAAGAGGACGAGCGTGTTCTGGTCGATCTCAAGCTCGGCGAGCTTTTTCATCAACCGGCCGATGTGGTGGTCGAGTTCCGCCACGAAGTCCCCGTAGGCCCCGGCTTGGCTCAGCCCGACGAATTCCTTGTTCGGCACGATCGGGTTGTGCGGCGTGGTGAGCGCGTAGTAGAGGAAGAAGGGTTGGCGTTTGCGGGCTGCCTTCTCGACGAATTCGCAGGCTTTGTCTGACAGGGTTGGGACGAGGCGTTCCATGGTGTAACCGGTGGCCACGATATTGTCGTCCCGGCCATACCATTCCCCGATGAGTCGCCGGACTTGCTCGGAGGAGAGGGTGGGAATCGCGATGGCTCGGTTGTTCTCGATGAACACAGCCGGATTCATCTCCGCCGATCCGGCGGTGCCGAAGGAGTAGTCGAAACCGAAGTCCATCGGGCCTTTCACTACGGGTGCACTGAAGTCGATGTTCTCGAACGCCTGATAGTTGCGATTGGTGCGGATGTTCGTCCGCTCGCTTTCATCGTGCAGTTTCCAATCGATGCCCTGATGCCACTTGCCGACCAATCCGGTGAAGTAACCCGCACCTCGGAGCACGTCGGCAATCGTCTTGCGTCCGGGCTCGATCAAGGTGCCGGCGAGATTGGCGAGATTGCCACCCGAGCCCACGCGCGTGCGCCACATGTAGCGACCGGTAAGGAGTCCGTAACGCGATGGGACGCAGTACGATCCGGCGGAATGTGCGTCGTTGAAGATCAGCCCGTCATCAGCCAATTGATCCAGATTGGGCGTGGGAATTCGGGATTCCGGATTCAACGCTCCGACATCCCCGTAGCCCATGTCATCGGCCAGGATGATCACGATGTTCGGGGCAGTCTGAGCACCGTGCACGCCGGAAGAAAACGAAAACGCAGCGGCAAGCAGCAGGAGGTGGATTCGAACTCTCATTGGTCCGTCACTTCTTCTTTTTCTTCTTCGCAAATTTCTCAGCTGAATAACCTGCTGCAACCCTCTTGGCCTCAAGCTGCTTTCGGAGCTTCTTGAGCTGCGCGGAATACTTCGGTTTGCGGGCCAAGTTGTTGAATTCACCAGGATCGTTCCTGAGGTCGTAGAGTTCCGAGCCGCTTTTGCCAAAGCCCCAATGCGTGTAACGCCAATCGTGGGTCCGAATCGATTCGCCGCCGCTGCGACTGATGGTGAAGGCGACATTCTTTTTCCATTGCTCGGAGGCGGGATTCTTCAGGAGCGGCACCAGGCTCTTGCCCTGCAGGACCTCCGGCGCATTCAACCCTCCCAATTCCGCGAGGGTCGGATAGAGGTCGATCAACTCGGTGATGTGCCTGGTCGCCTTGCCTCGCTGATCTTTCATCCACGGAACACTGACGATGAAGGGGACGCGGGTGGATTGTTCGAACAAATGCTGTTTCTGGAACTTATGATGTTCTCCCAGCAGGTAGCCGTGATCGCTGGAGAACACGACGATGGTGTTCTCGGCCAAGCCGAGTACCTCCAGGGCATCGAGCACGCGGCCAACCTGTGCGTCCATGTAGGAAACGCTGGCGTAATAGGCCTCGAGCAGACCCTTGTGGAGCTCAGGCGTGACTCCATAAGTGGTACTGTTGCGTTTGTATCCACGAATAATCCCCGGCACGTCGTCCAGATCATCCTCAGGCACCACCGGTGCCACCATCGCGTTCCGGTCGTAGAGATCAAAATACTTGGCCGGCGCCACTAGTGGGACGTGCGGCCGGACGAATCCGCAGGCGAGGAAGAAAGGTCGGTCCTTGTTGCGCTTGAGGAACTCGATGGCATGACTGGCAGCCATGCCGTCGGCATGCGCCAGATCTCCGCCGTCTGCCACGACGCCTTCGAAGGTCTGAGACCCCTTGTCCTTTGGCGACCAGTCGGTGCTCTTGCCCGGCGCATTCTGTTCGGGAGCCGTGATGTTGACCACTTCGTCCCAGGAAAAAGGATCGTCGGATTCGGCAGTTCCGTCGATTATCTCAAACGGAATTCGCATGTGATAAATCTTGCTGACGCGTCCCACGCGGTAGCCGTTGTTGCGGAACAGCTGCGACATCGTAAGGACATCCGGCATATTGCCTCGCAAGGTGCCGGCATTGCCCAGCGTGCCGTTGGTGTAGGGATACAGCCCGGACATCAGCGACGCCCGCGATGCGCCGCACACCGGATACTGGCAGTGCATGTTCTCAAAGCGCACGCCGCGGTCGGCGAGTTTGTCGAGTTGCGGTGTCTTGCACTGAGGATGACCAAAACCGCTCAACGCCGTGTTGAGGTCATCGGACATCAGAAACAGAACATTCGGCTTTCGGGCGTCTGCGTTGATTGCGACGCAGGCCAATATGGCGACCAAGAGTTTACTCATCATATTATTCATCGTGGTTCTACTGTGAATGGTTGGCCGAGGATTTGATCACACCTTTGTCGGCGGGTTGAAAATCGACTCGTTGGCAATGACTGCGATGGACCGAGGAATCATCGGACCACAAACCTCGGTCCTCGGCTACTTGTTTCCTCCACTCGTTCGACTGCAATGACCAGCCGGATCATTGGTCATTGAGTTCGCGTTCCAGGCGCCGGGAAGTTGGCGTGACGGAGAGTCCGCCCTTGGCGGTGCAGCAGAGTTCGTGGGGGATGGCGTGGCCGACCTGGTTCATCGCGTGGATGACTTCATCCAACGGAATGAGGTGGCGATAGTCCGAGAGCGCCATGTTCGCGCAGGCGAGCGCGTTGGAACCCGCGAGCACGTTCTTGCCGAGGCAGGGAGCTTCCACGCGATTGGCGACGGGATCGCAGGTCATGCCGAAGGAGTTTTGCAGGGCGATGGAAGCGGCGGTCAACTGCTGGTCGAGATTACCGCCAGCCAGTCCGACCATGGCGGCAGCAGCCATGCCGGCGCCGGAACCGCATTCGGCCATGCAGCCGCCTACTTCCGCAGCGAAGGTGGCGTGGGTGGCAATGAAGACTCCGATCAAGCCGGCTTCCAAGAGCGCGTGAATGCGGTCGTCCTCGCTTGCCTCCAGCGAATCGGCCACGGCCAGGACAGAGCCGGGCATGGCACCACAGGACCCGGCGGTGGGCGCAGCAACAACGACGCCCATGGAGGACTTCACTTCAAGAATGGCGGAAACGTAGGCGATGATCCGGTTGGTCACATCGCCGGGAATGAGCGCGCCCTCGGCCTGGCGCGCCAGCACATTGGGTGACTGACTGGGAAGAATTCGATCGGAGTATTCGGTTCCGGCCAACCCTGCTTTCACCGCACCTTCCATCAGTCGCAGGATCGTTCGCGCCATGTCGATGACTTCGTCACGAGAGATACCGCCACGGGCGCATTCGTAGTCCAGGGCGAGTTCCCAAAGTTGCGGTTTGCGATCACCGGCGTGCGCCAACATGGCTTCCACGGTTTGGAACGGCACGGACAGAACATGGCGCGAAAAAATGGGCAGCACCGGCTTCAGCACGCGAAGGTCTCGTACCGCTGGTTGGTTCCGCGCGCTTGTGGCCTGACCCCAGAAAAGTGGACGTGACACAAGGAGAGTTCTGGTGCCAAAGAAGAAAGGTAACAGAACGATGAAAAAGAGCAGATTCAGCGAGGAAAAGATCCTGGGTATCCTTCGGGAGGCAGAGGATGGTGACACGATCAAGATGGTGTGTGCGAGGCACAATGTCAGCGAAGCCACGTTCTCCAAGTGGCGAACGAAGTATGGCGGCATGGATGTGAACGAAGCCCGTCGACTGCGCGCCCTGGAAGAAGAGAACCGCCGTCTGGGCAAGGCGGTGGCGGATCTGACCGTCCAGGTGCAAATCCTCAAGGAAGTGAACTCAAAAAAGTGGTAAGCCCGTCGGCCAAACGACGGGCCGTCAAGCTGGCGGTCGAGACCGGACTGGGAACGACGGCCGCGGCTTGTCGGGCGATGGACTTCGCCCGCTCCAGTTGCTACCGCTTACCCGGCTGATGTTCGGAGGCCCGAAAGTTGCATCGCCAGATCGTGGAACTCAGTCGCACCCATCCGCGCTATGGCTATCGGCGGATCACGGCGCTGCTGCGTCGGTCCGGGCACACGATCAACGCCAAGCGGGTTCAGCAGGTGCGCCGTGGCGAAGGTCTGCAAGTTCGCCGCAAACAACGGCGAATGACGCGTCTGGGCAGTTCGCAGGTCGAGCGCCAGCAAGCCGAGCATATCAATCATGTATGGAGTTGGGACTTCGTGGCCGAGCAAACCGAGGACGGCAGTCGGTTCCGCTTGCTGACCTTGCTCGATGAGCACAGTCGCGAATGCCTGCTCATCCATGCGGTCTGGAGTATCCGGGCCACCGATGTGATCGGGATCGTGGAGCAAGCGATGGAGCGCTATGGCGCACCCGAACATCTGCGCAGTGACAACGGCCCGGAGTTCATCGCCTGTGCGATCGAGGAGTGGTTGGCCAAGCGGCAGGTGAAGACGATCTACATCAAGCCGGGAGCCCCGTGGGAGAATGCCTACATCGAAAGCTTCCACGACAAGCTGCGAGACGAATGTCTGAACCGAGAGATCTTTGGCAACCTGCGGGAGGCGCGGGTTGTCATCGAACAATGGCGCCTCCATTATAACGAAGCGCGGCCGCATAGTTTGTTGGCGTACCAGACCCCGGTGGAGTTCGGGGGCCGTACCGTCAGTGGCAGTGGACTGCGTTCGGGCTACGCCCTCACTACGTCCCCAGCCACTGAGCAAAACAAAACATCAAACCAGTGACAGAACTCTACTTTCGATCTGTCCACTACGTGGGGTCAGGCCACACATTCGTTTTCAGATTGTAGCAACGGGATTGGAGAGAGAATCGGGCTCATCAGCGCCATCGATCGATCTGATCGACTTAGTGCCGTTGATTGGAGAGAGAAGCCTCCAATGGCTCAAACTCGGATTTATCCATATCCCACGGTATTCTGGCGCTTTCTTATGCGCGAAAGGATTGTTGCCCAGAATTGGGTTGAGTTTGTTTGAGTGGAGGAATGGGGTGACCGACGGGACTCGAACCCGCAACAACCAGCACCACAAGCTGGGACTCTACCATTGAGCTACGATCACCGCTCGAAGGGGAGAGGAAATTATGAGCTTCACGCATTCGCGTCAAGCGTGTAGCCCCACGATTCGAATCCTGCGTTGTCGATGCCGAGCCTGGATGCACCTCGGCGCTCGAGCTAGCGTGGGCCGGGTCGATGTTGAGCAACGATTCGACGTGGGACACAAGATTTCGATTGGGCGCCTTGGCCAATCCGTTGCTCCGCCAAGTTCATTTCGGAACGCGGCGGCAGTTCTTTAGCTCAGAGATCTCCGGAGGCGTTGGTGGCGGCCAACTCGGATTGGGAGGCTTCGGAAGTTTCGGGCTCGGAGGAGGGCAACACGCGCTCGACCGTCCAGTAGAGTCCCATCGCAGCGATCATGGCGGAACCAGGAACGACGACGTATCTACGGTATTCCACCGGATCTCTCAGCCAGACGGTGACGGCGAACGCGACGGCGATCACGGACAACTGGCCAAATTCAACGCCGATATTGAATCCAATCAGACCGGTGACCAGCAAGGAAGGGGGAAGCCCCTTGTCACCCAGAACACTGGCAAATCCGAGACCATGAATGAGACCGAAAACGAACACGACCAGCAGACGCCAATGGGTGTATTTCGCTCGACAGATATTCTCCACCGCGATGTACGCAATACTGAGCGCGATGATCGGCTCCACAATTTGGGCGGAGACATTGACAACACCCATCGTGGCCATGCCGAGCGTGATGGTGTGCGCCACGGTGAATACCGAGACTTGGTAAATCAGCGGTCGCCATTCGCGACTCAGGAAGAATAGTCCGATGACGAAAAGGATGTGATCGAGTCCGTAGGGAACGACGTGGACGAATCCCCAACGCAGGTAGGTGAGAAAAGTCGTGCCGGTGCCGGTACTCGGATCGAGGGACACGGCGCCTTCCTGCGGCTGCCCGGGAGCGGGCGCGGTAAGATTGCTGAGATCGAGGAGGAAACTTTTCTCACCGGGGAACAGGACGTTGATGGTCTGGTGCTGAACACCGTCGATGAAGTTCAGGAACTGAACGTCGATCTTGCCCGATTTCAAGCACTCGATCTGGTAGCCTTCAATTCCCTTCGGAACCTTGGTCGACCATTCGCCTGTGACCATGATCGGATCTTCAGATTCCTTCGGAGTCTTGTTGTCGTGGCTGGTGAACGTGAACTTGAAATCCGGTTCGATCGGCAGTGGCTGAAAGTAGAACTTGAGGTGCTTCTTTATGTATTCGCGGGTCTGTTTGACGAGCGCTTCGTTCTCTTCCTTCGTTGAGAGGTCGTAGACACGCTTGGTCAAATAGGGTTCCTGTTCGGGATCTTCCACAAAACAGCGCGGGTCCACCTCCACCCGAATAACGGCCGTGCCGTCGGATTTGAAATAGGTGCGCACCGGAATATCGGGAATCGGGTGTGCGAGCACGCTCAACGGCAGGAGCAGCGTCAACAGGGCGAGAAATTTGGTCAGCGAGCGCATGAGAGGCGACGAATATGTCTCATACGGACGTCAGTGACACGGAATTATTCCGGATTACTGCACGTCGCCCGGCTTGAGATGGAGCGTCTGGTCGACGTCCATGGTTTCGTCATCTTCCTCGGCTGTTTCCGCTTTTTTCTTCTTCACGACGCGGACCTTTGAGGCCTCGGACTTGACGTAGTGAAGGATCACCGGAGCCATGATCATGCCAGCTACGCCCATGAGGCGTTCGCCGATAACGAGGGCAAGAAGGGTCATCCACATGGGATTGCGAATACGATGTCCGATGATCTGGCTGTTGAGGAAGTATTCCAGTTTGTGGATGACGATGAGAAAGACCAGCGCGGCGACCGCCGTAGCGGGAGAGACAGTAAGGGCAACGCTGACAATGATGAAGTTGCTGATGATGTTGCCGAGAATGGGCAGGAGGCCACAGAGAAAGGTGACCACGACGAGCAGGCCGGCGTACGGGAGTTTGGCCGTCATGAGGAACACCGCGGTGGCCATCGTGTTGACGGCCGAGATGATGATCTGGGCACCCATGACGGTGGCGAAGCTCTTGTAAAAAGTCTTGAAGCGATTGCCAATTTCCTCGGCGCTCAGGCTGTAGAGGTTGTTCGGTGAATGGTCCTCCTTGTCGATGATGATGGCTGCATTGGCAAAGAGGCTGATGGCCACGACGATGCCAATGAGGATCATCGCGAGTTGACGCAGAATTTTTTCAAACCCCTTGGCGGCCAATCCCACCTCCGCCACCAGGCCGGTGTAGACCCATTCCTTGAAGCTGTCGACGTCCTCAAACGGTATCTTGATCTCGTACTGCTTGGCGTATTCCATGATCTTGGGAACAAGGTCATCCAGGATCAACGGCGTGGTGTAGTAGACCTGATTGGCGAAGTAGACCAGGCCAAGCAAGACAGCGGTGCAGAGACAGATGAACAATCCGGATGCGAGGAACTTGCGATTGCCGAAATTGAAGATGTGCAACGCGAAGAGCGAGAACAGCACCGTCAGCAACGGCGTGGCCAGATGCATGGATGCGACCAGCACGAGCAGGATCGCCATGAAAGCATAGGAAATTCTGCGTGGTTTGCTCATCGTTCAGTTCCGGGATTCGAGGACCACAATTTGTTTGCGGAGCCGTCAAAGATCAATCCTGCATTGCAGGTATTTTTCAACCACCGATATAGCTCATGGTGCGCTGCGGTTGCTCGAATCGATCGTCGCCAATGTGATGCTTGGCCTCTTTCTGGAAAACGATTTCGCGCAGGCGTTCAGCCAAGGGCTGGTCGGAGTCGCTTTCACGCAGCGGCGTCTTCACGTCGTGCTCGTGCAGACTGAACAGACAGGTGCGGATGTTGCCATCAGCGGTGAGACGAATGCGGTTGCAATGGCCACAGAAGGGTTCGGTGACCGGTGCGATGATACCGATCTCGCCCGCCGTGCCGGCGATGCGCCAGCGTTTTGCGGTTTCCGCGGGATTGCTGCTCTCGATGGCTTCCAACTCAAACGCGGACTGGAGCCGTTCGAGAATCTCGGACTTGGGAACGACGTGATCGCGTTGCCAGGCGCGACTCGAATCCAGTGGCATGAACTCGATGTAGCGCATGGAGACGCCTCGTTCAGCAGCGAAGCGAGCCAGCGGTTCAATCTCGTGATCGTTGAGATGACGAATCACGACGGCATTCAACTTGATCGGCTCGAAACCGATCTCCTGCGCGACCTCGACCGAACGAAGCACGAGATCGAGTCCGTCTTTGCCGGTGATCTTCGCGAAGTTATCGTGATCCAGTGAATCCAGGCTGAACGTGATTCGACGCAGACCCGCCTCATGCAAAGCCTTGGCCTTGTCCGGAAAGAGGAAGCCGTTCGTGGTCAACGCAATGTCGTTGATGCCGGGAATGGAATCCAGTTTCGCGATCAAGCCTTCGACGTTGCGACGCAACAGAGGTTCGCCACCGGTGATGCGGATCTTCTGTACCCCCATGCCGGCGAGCACACGGGTGAGTCGCTCGATCTCCTCATAGGTAAGAAAATGATCCTTCGGTTTCCAAGTGTAGTTGATCGGCTTGGCCTGATCGGGCTGAAAACGTTCCCGATAGAAGTTCGCCGCCTCTTCGTTCTCCGGCAGGCAGTAGAGGCAGCGAAAGTTGCAGCGATCGGTGATGCTGATTCGCAGATCGCGAATCTGGCGTCCGAAACTGTCCTGCAATGAGTCGCTCATCAAAAAAAGAGGACGGGTCAATGACCCGTCCTGCGATGATTAAGTTTCAGTCGGGTCAGTTGGATTTTTCCTTCATCTCGGCCGGCTGCTTGATGTTCACCGTGCCGTCCTTGGTCAGCTCGATCTGGAGCGGGCTGGAGTCCAGCTTCTCGCCGGCCTGCGGACGCGGGCCCGTAGGGTTGCGTTGGCTGAAGGCGACGGCACCGCGCTTCTGCGTGCCGGTCAGGCCCTTGCGACGCCATTCGAGGCGACGGGCAATGTTGCGCTCGTTCTTGATCTTGGAAAGTTGCTCACGGATGAATTCGAGGTCGTTCATCTGCTTCTCCATCTCTTCCTGCTCGCCCTGCATGCGTTGCAATTCGGTGATGAGGAACTGCTTGTCGCCCTTGGTGGTCTCGAGCTCCTTCTCAACCGTGGCTATCTTCACCCGGAGGTCGCCGAGATCCTTGTTCAAGCCGATGATCTCACCGTTCAAGGAGTTCACGGTCTCGTTGAGTTCGGCCTTGTCGGCGTTCAGCTGTTCGATGTCCGTACCCAGCTTGGTGATCGTGCCGTCCTTGTTCTTCTCCATCGTGGCGAATTTCTCGGCGGCAGCGGCCAATTCGGTGACCGCTTTTTGCTTTTCAGCGGCGAGCAGCTTGTCGGCGGCTTCGGCGGAGGCTTTAGCCTTGGCAACAGCTTCCCGGGCGGCTTTGGCCTCGGACTCGGCTTTGGCGAGGGCAGCTTGAACTTCGGAATTGCCGGTGGCCGCTACGTTGGCCGGGCCCGACTGAGCCACGGGGCCGACCGTGGCATTGTCCGTAGAAGTATTGGTGACCGTCGTTGGGCTCTGGGCGACCGGTTGGGAGCCCGCTTGGGCTTCGGCGGCCTTTAAAGCCTCTTTGGCATCGGCGAGATCCTTCGTGATCTTGGCCAGATCGGCGTCACTCTGCTTTTTGGCGTCCAAGGAATGGGTGTGCGTCATCATCAACCCGACGCCCAGAAGGGCGCAGATGGCGACGAGGAGGACAACGGCTACTTTACTGTTCATAATTCGCGAAGAATGTTAGTTGGCTGTTTTTTTTGCAAGCTTGAGCGCTCATTTTGTATTTGAAGGCGGCGCGGACTGCAAGCGTCTGGCTTACACCCGATCATGAACAAGATTACTTCAAATCAGCAGAATGGGCCCTTGCTGCGGCTCGGCCTGGCTGTTCTGGCCATGCTTGTCGTGGGGCAGACGGGACGGGCAGCGGATGCGTTACGCGTCCTGCAAGAAAACTGCATGCGCTGTCACGGAGCGGAAAAACGCAAGGGCGGTCTGGCCATGAACACCCGCCCTGCCCTGTTCAAAGGCGGCGACACCGGCGATGTCATCAATCTGGAAAAGCCCGGCGACAGCTTGTTGCTCGAATTGCTCCAACCCGACGCCGACCCGCATATGCCGCCGAAGAAGCAGCTCACCGAGGCGGAGATTTCGGCGGTCGCAGATTGGATCAAGGCGGGGGCGCAGTGGGATCTCGCAGCCCTGAACACCCTGCCGGCGACTCGCGAATTGAAATGGCAACCGCTGCCCGGTCGCTATCGCCCGATCGCCGGATTGGCCGTCTCCCCGGATGGCAAACGGCTGGCCGTCGGCCGCGGAACCAACTTGGATCTTTATGATCTGGGTGAGAAGAACGCGACCAACAAGACCACGTTGAAGGCCGGCTTGGATGCCGTGCAATCCGTCACTTGGCATCCAACGGGTGAATCCGTGGTCAGTGGAGGATTTCGGCGCGCAGCGGTCTGGGACGCCAAGACCCGTGAGAAGATGAAGGTTATTCGGACGGGGCTGGTCGGGCGCATCACGGCGATGAAATTCGTCAACGACGGCAAGCACCTGGTCCTGGCCGAATCCGTGCCGACGGTTTTGGGCCGTTTGATCGTGGTGGAAACGAAGCGTTGGAAAACTGTCAAAACCGTCCGCGCCCACGTCGATGCCATTTATAACCTCTCGCTGAGTCCGGACGGCAAATATCTCAGCAGTTCCAGCGCCGATAAACTCGCGCACCTCTGGCGGGTGGCCGATTGGAAGAAGCATGGGACCCTGGAAGGCCACACGGACTACGTCATGGGATCCGCCTTCAATCCGGGTGGCGATCGGATCGCGACCGTGAGTTCGGACTCCACGGTCAAGGTCTGGGAAGTTCAGACGCAGAAACAAATCAGCACCTTCTCCGACCGCAATTCAAAGATGCCGATCAATGACATTCACTGGACCTTGAATCCGGCCGACAAAAAGCCGAAGCAGGACGCCGATTGGATCATCACGGTTTCCGAAGACGCCAAGCCGCGTCTCTACACCAATCTCGTTTTGCACGACGGCGCCCAAAGGTCCACTGGTGCCAAAATGCGGGCTTGGTCCCCTGGCGCCATGGGGCTGACAGCCCTCACGTTCTCCCCGACCATGAATCAGGTCATCGCCGGCGACCTGCATGGAGGCGTTACAATCTGGGACATCAATGGCAAAGTAGTGAAGCAGATCCAATGACCCGGACCGCAGCGACCATACTCTGTTTTTTTCTCGGTCTGTCCGCCGTGCACGCGGACACGCTCAGTTTCCGCAATGACATCCTTCCCATCCTGTCACGGGCCGGTTGCGTGAACGGCAGCTGTCATGCCAAGGCCGGCGGACAAAACGGT
>JBMYQZ010000079.1:0-12400 GCA_049601855.1 Limisphaerales bacterium
GAGCGCTCTTGTTGAACACCGCACGGCTGGAACGCTCTGATCAAGAGGAACGGGAAGCCAATCGCAAGAAGGGCCTCGATCGGCTGCGGGGCACTCCTTCAATCACGGCTGACAGCGTCTATCCAGACGAGCGGGTCATGGATAACGATCCGCGTTCCGCCCGGTCATCGGTGTTGCGCAAAGCACTTGAACACCTGAGGAACGAAATCCGATGAAGTGGCGTATTCTGGCAGCGTTCCTGGCTGTAACCGCTGGCGCTATGGCCAAGCCCGACTTGCGGTATCCGGTTAGTCTCGCGCGGCACGACGGTAAGGTCTACACGGCCAATGAGCGTTCAGGCACGGTGTCCATCGTCGATTTGGCGAACGGACACACCCGTGAAATTGAACTGGGAGGTCGGCCGGTCGATCTGTTGGCCGAACAGGATCGGGTTGTCATCGCCGACGCAGGAGTGAATCAATTGCGGATCTTTCAAACTGGAAAAACGATTAAGGAACTTCCCGGTGCGCTTTGCACCAGTGAACCAACACGATTGGTTTCCGGAGGATACCGGCAGACACTCGCCGTGTCCTCTACCTGGGGGCGAAGGGTCGGGATTTATCAGGCCAAGACGAAGCAGTTCGGTCGGCTGGGACTTCTGCGCGAGTTGGATTTGGAGTTTTCGCCCCGCGAGCTTCTCTTCTTTGCTGGCGGCAAGCAGTTGCTCATCACGGACGCGTTCGGGGGACGCTACGCAGTCTATGACCTCGAGAAGGAGAAGTTCTTGGCCAAACGGCAGATTCCCGCTCACAACATCCGGGGTTTGGCCTTGGATCCTGGCGGCACGGATATCGTCTTCAGTCACCAAATTCTCAATCCGCTGGCGCGAACGACGTTCAACGATATTCATTGGGGAGTCCTGATGGCGAATGTCGCCCGCTCGATTCCGATCGCGAATCTGCGTTCGCAGTCCGGCGATGTGCTACGGAACAGCGTCTTGCACCGCTTGGGCACGACCGGACCCGCAGCGGGAGATCCGGGGGCGATTTCGATTCAGCCGGACCGGGTGACAATTTCCCTGACCGGGGTCGGTGCGATATTGACCGGCTCAAATTTCAATGACCTGAAACGAATCGAGGTTGGCTCACGGCCGACGGCTCTGTTGACGAGCGGTGACGAGGCCTTGGTGGCCAATACGTTCTCGGACTCAATTTCTGTGGTCGATCTCGAAGGACATGAGGTCTCCAAGGAAATTCACCTGGGTGAGCAACGTAAACTCACGGCGGCGGAAGAAGGGGAACGCATCTTCTTCGACGCCAAGCGTTCGCACAACGGCTGGTTGAGCTGCCATAGCTGTCACACCGACGGCCACAGCAACGGGCAGCTCAACGATAATCTTGGGGATGGATCCTTCGGCGCTCCGAAGCGGGTGCTCTCGCTCCTGGGGGTTGGCAAGACTGCCCCCTGGGCTTGGAATGGATCGATCAGGAAGCTGGAAGATCAGATCTCCAAATCCATCAAGAACACGATGCAGGGCAGTGCTTTGGCGAAGACGGAAACGAGTCAGTTGAAAGCGTATCTCATGACCTTGCGACTTCCTGATCGCGACCTCGTCGGCGAGAAGGAAGACGAGGGACTGGTTCGCGGGCGGAAACTTTTCGCGAAGATGGACTGTTTCCGCTGTCACAACGAACCCTCCTACACCTCCGAGAAATCCTACGAGGTCGGATTGCGGGATGAATTGGGCAGTCAGGAATTCAATCCGCCTTCATTACGTGGGTTGGCGTATCGTGCGCGGTTCTTCCATGACAATCGCGCTGAATCCTTGGTTGAGGTCTTTTACAAGCATCGCCACCAATTGCCGGAAGATCTTTCGCCCAGCGAACTCTTCGATCTCTCGCAATTTCTACAGTCGTTATGAGGGCCTTGGAACCGGACCATCGAGAAGTGGGTCACGCGTTTCCTTCATCCAAGCTCCGAGCTGCTCCGAGAGCTCAGCGGAAGAACCCAGATTCAATCGTTCACCGGGGTCTTTGAGCAAATCGTAGAATTCGGTTACCGGACGATGATTCCAGAATGATTCATCGCAAGTCATCGACTGGCGGGTTGGTGAGTTGTAGATGTCCGAGGGCATGACCAATGCTGGTCGCTCGGCGAAATTGCGGATGAACTTGTGTTGCCTCGTGCGGACACAGCGAATCGGGTCGTAGTGTTCATGATACGTCTTCTCGCAAAACACCGCGTCGCGGGGCCCCTGCCCGGATCCGTCCAACAGTCTCGCAAAGCTCTTTCCCTCGATTCGATCAGATGGGGGCAGCGAAGCCAGTTCGAGAAGCGTCGGCATGACATCGACGTTCGACGTGAGATCCGTGGACCTTTTGCCCGCGGCGATGATTCCCGGCAATCTTGCCAAGAATGCCACCTGTACACCCGGATCGTACAAGGTGCCCTTGGCTCGCGGAAATGGGAGGCCATGGTCCGCGGTGAAAATGACGAGGGTATTGTCCGCCTTACCGGTTTCCTCCAGGGCACTGAGGATCCGATCAACCCCGGTGTCGATTGCCTTCACGGAGTTTTGCAGGTGAAAGAATTCGCGCCGCGTGGCTTCGTTGTCCGGGAGATAGTCAGGCACTTTGATCGACGTCAAATCCGGTTCGCTAAGCTTGGTGGGATCGCCGGGCTGCCCACAAAACGGTCGATGAGCCTCCCAGAAGCCAACGTGCAGATAAAAAGGTTCAGTATCCTCACAGTGCTCCCTCAGCCAATGGGAGGCGCGATCAGATGCCAGTTCCGCGAAACCTTCAGGCGAGCTGTCGACCACCGAGACGTCATCGGAAACGTGATCGAAGCCATCCAAGGTCCATTCGTTCAGGTGCCAGATGCCGAACATCGCGGTCCGGTATCCGGCTGTGCGAAGCACTGAGGGCAGCAATTCCTCATCGCGGTGCAGCGTCCATCCCAAATGCGAGAGACCAAATTGACCGTTGGAGTGCGGGTAGCGACCGGTGATAAGCGAGGAACGGCTCTGACTGCAACCTGGCGAGCTGACAAAATGGTTCTCAAAGGTCGCACCATCCTTCGCCATCTGGTTCAGAATGGGCGTGGCCGCCACCTCGAATCCATACGGTCCGATGTGCGTACCCAGGTCGTGGGAGATCAGCAGGAGAATGTTCGGGCGTTCCGGCACGGGGGCATTAGCTCAAATCAGACGACCGGGTTCAATCCTCCCGTTTCTTGACTATCGATACCCGCACAGTGTTTCGTTGGGGCGATGGATTCCACCGCGCACGACGAAACGGAAAACCCGATCCGCTATCGGTTTCGACATCAGGCAACCGATGCGGAACCGGGGATCTTTCAGTTTCGCAAGGGCAACGGCCTTTTCGACTACGACCGCTACCGGGCTGGCCAGCTGGCGGTTCAATCGACTCGAAAGGAGCCCAAGGTCCGGGAACAGACCGTTCGATGTCTGGCCGAATACATCAATCGGTCACTGGGCCAGCCCACCTTTGGGCTTTGTCACGGAAGTGGCGGTGGTTTTGAGCAGAAGTGGTTCCGGACGGCGCTCGAGTGTGACGTAATTGGGACCGACATCGCCGAATGGGCGGATTTGATTCCCGATACGATCAACTGGGATTTCCACGAAGCGAAGACCGAGTGGCGGAACTCGGCGGACTTCATCTACAGCAATTCACTGCAACACAGCTACGACCCGGAGCGATGCCTGAATGCCTGGATGTCCTGCCTGAAACTGCATGGACTGTGCCTGCTGGAATACACTGCGGCCAACGAGCGGATCTCTGAGATCAGCCCCTTCAGCGCACCGGCGTCGTTGATGCCCTATCTGGTTTTGATGTGGGGCAAAGGTCGCTACAGCGTCCGCGAGATTATCGACCTGCCGAACGCCGAAGCGGCCGGCTCGAATTACGCTTGCTGCCTGGTGCTGCAGCGCAACGACTGATTCAGGCTTTGCGGAACGGTCCGGTAATGGCCAGCGTCAAACCGGGATCGTAGATGTTCACGAACAAGGTTGATCCGTCGGGCGAGAAACATGCCCCGGCAAGTTCCGATTCGTTATAGGCGTTGTGCGCGAAGATGAACGCGTCGCCATTTGGCATTACACCCACAATGTTCTGATCACCGCCGTGATCGTTGTCTTCGCAGCAATACAGGTCTCCGGAGCTGGGTGAGACGGTGATGTTGTCGCAGTTATCGACGAGACGTTCATCATTGGGCTCGATGAAGAGTTCAAGTTGGCCCAAAGGTCCATTGTTCGTTTCACGGCCTTCCTGCGAACCGGGCGTGTATTTGAAGATCTGCCCTTTCTGTTTCTTGCCGCCGTTGGTGCAGGCGAAATAGATCGAGCCTCGCCCATACCACATTCCTTCACCGCGGGCGAAGATGGCCGCGCCCATTTTGGCTCCCCGCAGCCGGAGATCGTCCTTCTTGGAGTTGATGTTCTCCAGATCGATCCATTGCACGTCCATGGGGATCTGCCACGGCATCAGCGCCGTTTTCCAGTTGCGCGTGTCGTACGCCGGTCGCGCTTTTAGGGCCAGTGCCTGCAATTTTCCTCCGGATGAGAGCTTTCCGAATCGGTGTGGCAGAAAGCGATAAATCAGGCTGTCTCCGCGATCTTCCGTGAGGTAAACGACCTGGGTCCGAGGATCCACTGCCACCGCCTCGTGCCGGAATCGTCCCATTGCTTCGAGCGGGATCGGGGCGGCAACCTTGATCTCCTCGGACGCGGGAACCTCAAATACATACCCGTGATCACGGGCGAGGCTTTTGCCTGCGATGTCATCCGATTCCTCGCACGTCAGCCAACTACCCCATGGGGTTGGACCTCCAGCACAGTTGCGGAGCGTGCCTGCTAAGCTCAGGAACTGCTTCTCGATCTGTCCGGTCCGGTGGTTGTAGACAATCGTCGTGCAACCACCCAGCGTCGGTTTCCCCGCCTGGAAGCCGGGATCATAGAGTTTGGCTGGGGACAGTCGTGGGAGGAAGCGGTTTTGATCACCGAACGCACCACTCTTGCGGCTGACATCGGCATCTACCTCATGGTTACGGACCAAGATCGTCTTGCCAGCCGTCCCTGCAAAGGCACCCATTCCGTCCGGGGAGATCGGAACGACGAATCCGTCGGACATTTGCTGGCCGGATTTGGAAATGATCCGATAACTGAATCCTGGAGGCAGATCCAAGATCTGTTTGGAATCACGAACGAGTTGGCCGTAACCACGAATCTTGCGGGCATGGGCGCGATTGGCGAAAGTTTGCAATCCAGCCATGCCGGCGGCGAAGGCGGCGGATGAGCGAAGGAATTGGCGGCGTGAGTTGGGCATGGGTTGAGCGCTTGAGAATATCTGGAATCATCCGATCCACAAGCCAGCTATGGCGATGATGCTGATTGCTATTGATCCCGGTCCGACAACGTGGAATTGTTCGCGGGGACAGCACCCGACAATGTCAGAAAATCAGTCCAGTTCTCGCGCTCCCCGGGCATTTTCCGGGAATTCAAACGACTCCTCAGCCGGAGATATCGCATTCGTGAAGTTGCTTCGCGACCTGCCCATCTTCAACGGCTTGTCCATTGATGAACTGGACGTAGTGAGCGCCCTTTTCCGCAAACACCTCTACCAATCCAACGACGTGATCTTTGAGCGTTCCGATCCGGGCACGGAAGCTTACGTGATTTTGCGCGGAACGGTGCGTATCGTCTTGGAGAACGGCAAACCGATCGGGACCTTCGAGAAAGGCAGTATCTTTGGTGAATTGGCCTTCCTTGATGGCGAAGGTCGCGGAGCCAAGGCAATTGCTCAAGGGCCGACCATTTTATTGATTCTCAAGCGGGAGGATTTCGAAGGGCTGGCTGAGAGTCGATCCAAAATCGGCAAGATCGTCTACAAGAACATCGCCCGCGAACTCACCGGTCGACTACGTCGGATGAACGCAGCCATGGAATCCACGAATGATTCCTGGGGAACGGCGATGTTCCGGCGGTCCGACCAGACCGAGGATTAGGGCACGAGGTTGGTTCGATAAATACGGCTTGAAGGAGTCGAATTCGTGCCCAGAATCCCCGTAAAGAAAAGGAAGCCTTGAGCATCCGTAATCTCGAACTGCGCGGCATTGGTCCACGTCGTCGTGGGCTTGAGATGGTCAGTGTAGTCGAGATTGAATTTCTGATCCGGGTCTCCCGCGAACAGCATCACACTCTCCACCACGTTGTTGGTATCGGTCTCGAGCAGGAATCCGGCGAATTCTATTTCATTGGTGTTCGGAACTGCGCGCGAACGGAGAACGACACCCTCCACCCCGGAAGTCAGCAACTGTCCGTCATGCGAGGTGATGCTGTAGAGCGACTTGCTCGTGATCATCGGTTTCGTTTCCCAGTTCGAAACGTTGGTGCTTTGGATCAAGGTGCCCTGCGTACCGACAGCATAATAGGAATCGCCCACGTGCTGAACGTCGTTGATCCAGGCAGTCGTGCCGCTGTTTTGCGTGTTCCAAGTCGAACCGTTGTCAGCGCTGGTGATGATCGTTCCATTCTGACCGACGACAATGAAATGACCGTTGAGGTAGCGAATCTTGTAAAGCCAATCGGTCGTGGCGGTGACACTTGCGGCGGTAAAGGAACTGCCATCGGTGCTCACGAAAGCAGTTCCGTTGTCTCCCACTGCGACCAGCGCAGGGGAAACACCATCCGAGGCTGCCAAGCCGGTGAGTGTCTCCGACGTAAACGGCGGTACCGCCTGCCAATTCGTCCCGTCGGTGCTTTTCGCGAGGTAGCCGTTATTGCCGGCGATATAGAATTCATCTTGGTAGAGAGTCACTCCTTGGAGGGTTTCCATGGTCGGGGAATTTGCCGTTTCCCAACTGATTCCCAAAGTGCTCACCAAGTTGGTCTCCGTTAGACCTGAACTATTGGTGGATACCACTTCCGTGAAGCTGTTCGTGCTGAAGATGATGGTCCCGGTGTCTCCGACCGCCACCAGGAGATTGGTGTCACCAGCGACACCGAGCAAGGTCGAATTCACGGCGGAATCCGGCGGCAATTCGTTGTTTAGGAAGGTTCCATTGGCACTGGTGACGATCGATCCGAAATCTCCCACGATTACATAGTCGCGGCCGTTGTGGACGCTGTCCCAGAGCCAGTTGCGCGGGGTTTCATAAGGCAGCGTCCAGGTGAACACGCCCACGCCATTGGTCCGCACGGCATCGACCAGCAAGCCCGTCCGCCCGGCCAGGACAAATGAATCTGTGAAACCGAGCACGGCGTAATAGGTCCATTCTGGAGGACCATTCTGAACACCGGCGATCTGCGCCCAGAAACTGCCATTGAGTGTTTGCCAGACGACATCCTCGCCGACATACAAGCGCGAAGACGCCCCGGCGCTGGCAATCGCGAAGAGATCGTTGGTGGCGCCAATGTTCTCGGATGTCCAAGTCACTGCGTCCGGACTGCTCAGGGATATTCCACCGCCGCCAACCACATGGTAAGTACCGTCGAGATACGCGATATTGTTCAGATCTGCGGTGGTCCCACTCGTTTGCTCGGTCCATGACACCCCGTCGTTGCTCGTGGCAATGGTGCCGGTCTCACCCACTGTTACCCATTGGCCCCCGGCCCAGATGACCGCTCGCAGCCAATCAGAGAACGTCACCGTCTGCCGGGACCAATTGATTCCGTCTGGAGTGGTGTAAATCGCTCCAAAGTCTCCCACCGCGACGGCCAGATTGGTCGAGGCAGCCACATCCTCAAGCCAGTCCAGCGAAGCGGTAATGTTCCCCGGTTGCATGTTGTCAATGGAATCGCCCCAGAGTATTGTCGCTTCCTCGCCGGTAACAATGATGCGGTTGTTTAGGAAAGTGACTGAGCGAAGCGATCGGGTGGTGCCGCTCACGCCGGGAGTCCAGTTGACCAGGTCACTGCTGTGATAGAATCGACCGCGTTCACAGACCTGCACGCCCAATGCCAAGGCGGGCGAATACTCCATGTTGAACACGTTGTTGCCGTGTGGCAGTGGATTGGAAAAACGCCAATCCAGATTGGTATTGTTTGCCGCGAACAGAGGCGAGGCCAAGGCCAGCGCGGTGGCGACGAAGCGGTGGATGCGGAGTTGATGGGATCGGGCTTTCATTGGTTGTTGGGACGGAAATTTCCTACTTGCCGGAGAAGAATTGCAATCGAGTTTTCTCCGTAAAGGTCGTCAGCGGCACCGCCAGGACAAAACTGGTTCCTTGTTCTCCCGTTTCCTTCAGTTCCAATTTGGCTCCCAAATGGGCGGCCAGTTGGTTGCTGATGGCCAGCCCCAAACCGCTGCCTCCCTCTTTGGTGGAGGTGACCGGCTGGAAGAGATTCTCGCGAATATGTGCGGGAAGCCCCGTGCCGTGATCTTGGGCGAGGAAGTTGAAGCCTTCGTCAGTTCGCTCCACGCGCAGGGTCACTGAAGCATCCACTGGAGAGGCCTGCATCGCGTTCTGGACGAGGTTGACTAGAACGAGCGAGATCAGGTTGGCGTTTCGGTTGTCGAGGCTGCCGGTAGCCATGTTCTTGGTTTTGAGTTTGACCCCAAGCTGCGACCGGAGGGCGGCGGTGCGGCCTTCGACCATTTCCAGAAGTTCACCGATTTCCAACTCGTATTGAGCCCCCGCTTCTTCCTCGCGCAGCACCGAGATCGTTTCATTGATCAGCGTTTGCATGCGTCGAGTGGACGCGACGGCGGAATCCCAATCCACATTCTCTGAATCCTGCGATTGCGAGGAGACAAAGTTATGTAAGCCAGACAAGGGACTCTTTAAGCCGTGGATAAGATGAGCAGTGACCGCGCCAAGAGCAGAGGTGCGGGCCGATAGCGCGAGTTGGTTGTTGGCCTGTCTCAAGTCATCGGTGTATTTGCTGATTCGTCGCAAGGCCCAGAACAGTGCGATCGCCAGAATGCTGCCGGACACCGTGAACACGAATGCGGATTGTCTGGCCAAGTCACGATTCAATTCCTCCAAGAGGGTTGCCATCGTGGTCCCGTCCACCAGGAATTCCGCGTAGCCGGCATAGACCTGGTTCGTGCCAGGATCGTTAAAGAACGGAACATTCACGGTCAGGACGGGTTGGAATTTTCCGAATTCACCGTCGGCGAAGGCGTTGGTCACTGCGTAGTTCTCGTCGAAGATACTCACTGCATTGTTCGACCGCAGAGTGACAATGTCCGGCGGATTTACCGCAATCGGATTGACGTTGGCCGGAAGCCATTCGTGCAATTCCCCGTTGGCCTCGTAGATGCGAATGGCGAAGATTCCGCGCAACTGCGAAATCTCGAGGGCCAGATCAGCCCGCCAATCGAACACTCCATCAAGATCGGCTTCTCGAAGTTCCTTGCGCACTTCGGCGGCTTTCATCAAGGCAACCGTCTGAAAAAGTTGCCCATCCCGATCGATGATCTGTTGCCGCAAGGTGGATTGAAGGCGCTGTCGCCCAAACTGAATGGTGCCGGCGAGAATTACCAAGGTCAGAATCACCAAAGCCCAAGGAGTCCAGCCCAATCCATTCTGCTTGCCTTCGGCACTCATCGAAAAATCCCCTTCAGGATAGATCCGGGGCTGCCCCCGGACTCGAGCACAACTCCCGCATGAACGACCGTCGCTCGGTAGCTGGAGGCAAACTGGTTGGAGTCTGAGATCTCGTGATCATAAGACACATAACCAGTGCAGTGCTTGTTGAATTGTCGATCAATACGGAGCTTGAAAGTCCAGTCGTTGCGTCGTCTACGAAGGGGAAGGCCGGCCAGAGCCGTCTGATTGGGGTAGTTGTAGGTGGACCAATCAAATTGTCCCCTCAATGTCCAATCGCCCTTCCGATACCGGATTTGTTCCCCGACCCGCCAACGGCGGTATTTGAAGAAGCCCGACCCGTTGTCGAAATGCAGTTCGCGTCGCAGCCGGGTCGTGGTCCGCCAGACGCGATTGGAGCCCCAGTTCTGTTTCCATTCCAATTGCCACCGGTGCACGTTGAATTCAAGTTCCGTCCCTGGTATCGAGCCCCCGATCGCATCAGGTTCCGCCCGATTGTCGTAGGGCCGGTCGTTAAACTGATATGAGAGTGCCACGTGATTCTTCCCCCACCATTTGGCCAGTTCGAGCCGGGGACTGTAATCCCAGTAGTCATCGATTGGACCCGCGAAGTCCTGCCGATTCGCCTCCAGCCGCAAATCCACCCAATAGCGGCCGGTCAAATAACGCCGCGCCGTCAACCCACCAAGGTAGGTGTGTCCTTGGACGTTCAGGGCAAAGGGAATCGATTGATCCGTCGACAGATCCAGGACTTGGCTCTGGTAAATGTATTGGGCGGTCAACCCGAGATCCCAACCGGATTCGTAGCGCTTCTTGTATTCCCCCATCAACAGGCCGGTCTGCTCCTTGTCCACTTCGCTGTCGGTGAATCGGAAATCTTCCCAGGAGGCGTAGAGCAGTCCCTCGATGTCATCGGAGTCGTCCCGGACCATGATGAAATCAAACAGCGTGCGATAGAGCGGACTCTTTTCAGGGCGGACGGGACTGAGCGCAACGTTGTCCTTGATCCCACCACCCAATTCCAGCGTGATCACGGGAGACCACTTGGGGATTTTCCGTTCCTCCTCCTTGAACAACATGGCGGCGAGTTCCTCGGCCAATGGGTCCTCCAGCAAGGCCTTCAATTCGGCGTCCGTCATTCCATCCAAATCGATATCTGCGGTGGCTTCCTGGGCGCAGACGTTCGTCATCACGAAATTGAATGTCGTGATGATCACGAGGAGCCAACGGAGTGGTTTGGGATCGTCCATCTGCCCAAAAAAGGAGCCGGGCGGTTCGAAAACCGCCCGGCTGGCTTATCCGATGAAGGCTAAGGTGTCGATGAATTAGCGGTTATTCGCGTTCACGGGCAGTGCCAGCCTGCTTGGCGGTCTGGCGGCGGTCGCGAACTTCCTTGGCCTTGTCGAGCAACTCATCGCGATTACCGAGACGCGGCTTCAGGTCTTGGAGGCGATCTTTGACGCGGGCCCGGACGGAGAACAGTTCCTTGGCGCGCTCTTTGAGAGCTTCGCGACGGGCTGCAACCTGTTCTTCGGTGAGTTCCTGGCTGTTCTCGCGGAGGCGTTTCAGGGCTTCCTTGATGCGGTCGAGTTCAGCGTGGGTGGCGCGAAGGGTCTTGACCGAGCGGATGACGACCTTGCTGGCGTCAGGCCTCTCGATCTCCGGGCGATTCACATCGGTGGGACGCTCAGGGCGGTTGACGACCTCGTCAGTAGTCGTTCCGTTGGCATCAGGGCGTGTGGGACGTTCAGGTCGCTTCGGACGTTCAGCCGCTGTGGCTGTGAAGCTGATGGAGACGGTGGCGACGAGCGCGATGAAGGTCAGTTTGTTCATAAATAGTTTTTCGGTTCGGAGTTGGAATTCGTGCCAAACAATAAGCACCCTCGATGCCAAGCGGAATTCCCATCAAAAACACCGCTTTAAAGGCGTTTGAAGCCAATTCAACCCCATCCGATTCGCGTTCCGAATTCAGAATGGGGAATATCCCCAACCAACCCGATCCATTCGTGGGCGTTGAGCCCAATTCCCTACGGCGAAAACTCTAGCCGCTCGAATGTTCCGTCTTCAGTCGCAGCTGACCACATGCGGCGTCGATGTCGTGGCCTTTCTCACGCCGAAGTGTCGACGTCACTCCTTCCCGCTCGAGGGCAGTGGCGAACGCATCCTGTTGTTCTTCGCTCGGTCGCTCCCACGGGAGGCCATCGACCTTGTTATACGGAATCAGGTTTACCTTGGCATGAAGGCGACGTGAGAGTCTGGCCAAGGGCAGGACCTGATCGAGTTCATCGTTCACGCCGGCAATCAGAATGTATTCAAAGGTGATCATCCGCCCCTTGGCAGCTTGGTAGTAATCACAGGCGCTGGCCAGTTCTTTGAGAGGATACTTGCGATTGACCGGCATGATCCGGGAACGCACTTCGTCCGTGGCACCATGAAGCGAGATGGCCAAGCGGAATTGATGGGGTTCATCGGCGAGTTGCCGGATTTGCGGAACCAATCCGCTGGTGGAAACCGTGATCTTGCGGGCGCCCAAGTTATACTCGGCGTTCAGGATCTTGAGCGCTTTGACGAGATTATCGTAGTTCGCCAAAGGCTCGCCCATGCCCATGATGACGAGATTGTTGACCAGTCGCCCCTCGCCTTCGGCTTCGCGTTCCACGGCCATCACCTGTTCGATGATCTCGCTCGTTTCAAGATTGCGCTTCCAGCCGTCGAGGCCGCTGGCGCAAAAGCGGCAGCCGTAGGCACAACCTACCTGGGTTGAGACACAAAGTGTGTGGCGGTCACTGGCCTCGCCATAGAGTGCTGGATTGGCAGGGATGAGAACGCTCTCAACCATGGCGCCATCGTG